>JBILYW010000002.1:0-20587 GCA_044377555.1 Pseudomonas sp. | reverse complement strand
TGTCGCGCATGTTCGAGCCGCAGATGGATTCAGGCACCAGGGCCACGCCAAAACCGCAACTCACCAGTCCGATCAGGGTGTGGATCTGCGCGGCTTCCTGTACCACCTTAGGGTAAAAACCGGCGGCCTCGCACAGGGCAATCAGTTGGCTGTGATAGCCGCTGCCCAGGGCCTGGGGGGTGAAAACGAAGTCTTCGCCGGCGAAATCCCTTAGCTCGATCAACGCTGTCTGCGCTTTTGGATGATCAAGGGGCAGCGCCATGACGATAGCTTCGTCGAGCAACAAGCGTGATTCGATGTTTTGCGCCGTAAAAGGCAGTTTTCGCATAAAAGCGATATCGGCCTCTGCGGCCAGCAGCGCTTTGGCCTGGCTGGAGGACGGCATTTCCTTGATGACCAGCTGGACCTTGGGAAAGGTCTGGCGAAACCGTCTCAAGGTGTTGAGCAACGGCGGGTAGTACGCGATGGACACTGCAGTCACAGTGAGCCTTCCAGCGATGCCTTCAGATACCTGGCGTGCGTGCTCAACCCCCTGTTCCAGTTCCTTGAGTGTGCGATAGGCAGCCTGCAGAAAGGCGTTGCCTGCTGGCGTCAGGTTTACCTCGCGTTTGCTACGGGTGAACAGGCTGAAACCCAGTTTGTCTTCCAGGCGGTTAATGGCCTGACTCAGGGGTGGCTGCGCCATGTGCAGGCGAATCGCGGCTTTGTGAAAATGCAGCTCTTCAGCCACCGCGATGAACTGCCTGAGCAGTCGGGTTTCGATCATTTTTCGCGTTCCTTCATTTGAACTGATCAATGTTGCCCGGGCAGGGAAGAGCAAATTTTATATTCACTCAATAGTCAGCAGGTTTTAAACAGTCGTGTGATACGCACAGAGTATCAATGGGGCGCTTGATCAGTATTAAACAACTTTCCTTTTGATTGTTAGGGTGAAGTGACAATCAAGAGGAGCCGATTAATGAACTTTGCCGGAAAAACCGCAGTTGTAACGGGCGCTGGCCGGGGCCTGGGTTTGAGCTATGCACGGGAACTGGCAAGGCTGGGGGCAAATGTCGTGATCAGTGATGCGGGTTCGGACAAGACAGGCGCTGGCGAGGATGTGTCCGTCGCGCTGGATGCCGCACAAGCGCTTGCGGGCGAGGGGTACAGCGTGGTTGGCCATCACGGCGACCTGGCCGGCGAGCAGGGTTGTCAGCAATTGATCGAGACGGCCATCAAAGCGTTTGGGCAACTTGATATTGTGATTCATAACGCGGGCTGGGTCGGTTATCAGTCGATTGAAGACGCGCAACAGGCATTTATTGAGCGGGCGCTGGGTATCACCGTCTATAGCCCTGTCTGGCTTTGCAAACATGCCTGGAAATACCTCAGGCAATCGACGGCTGCGCGGGTCGTGCTGACTTCTTCGGACCGGGCGATGTACCAGCAATATGCGCAGCCGGGTCTGACGGCCTATGCCGCAGGCAAGATGGCGCAACTGGGCATCATGAATGCACTGAGCATGGAAGGCGCGGCACACGGCATTTTGGTCAATGCCGTATCGCCGGTGGCCAAAACCAGAATGTGGGGCGTGAGTGGCGAGCCGCAGGACCTGAAACCGCAATGGGTGGCCCCCGGCGTGATTTTTCTGGCTTCGCAGTTGTGCCAGGACACCGGCTACATTCTGCGAGCCAGCAATGGTCAGTTCACCGCGACACGGTTTGTCGAGAATCAGGGTGTCGACTATCCCCTCGACCTGGCTCGGGTCAAGGCTGGCAGCGCCGGGGAAATTGCCCGGATGTGGGATCAAATCAAGGAGTGTTGAGATGCCTGCACAAGAATCGGTGCGTCTTTTTTCGGCGTGCCAGGCTGACCTCGGGGAAAGCCCGGTCTGGGACGAAATCAGTAATGCCCTGTTGTTCGTGGATATTTCCCGAGGGCAGATAAACGCCCTGGATGAACAGGCCAACCTTACCCGGCTTCACCAGTCATCCTCACGGGTCGGTGCCTTGGCACTGACCAATGCCGGTAACCTGATTTTTACCCGAGAGGCCGGCGTCGCCATTCTTGATCGCGCCAGCCTGCAGGTGAGCCGCCACTCGCCACCGGCCAGCACGCTCCCTTCCTACCGCTTCAATGATGGCGCCTGCGACCCTCAAGGGCGTTTTATCACCGGTTTGATGGACGAGGCACACAGCAAAAACAGCGGGAAATTATATCGCTACGACGCGGGGCTGAACGCCTCGGTGGTACTGGAGAATATTGGGCTGCCCAACGGGCTGGTGTGGTCGGCCGACGGCGGGGAGCTGTTTTTTGTCGACTCGGTGGCCCGCACCCTGTTTCGCGCCCGATATCCGGCCACCGGCACCGCCCTGGAAAATATCGAGGTGTTTGCCCATACACCGCCGGACCTCGGTCGCCCGGATGGCCTGGCCATGGACATTGAAGGGGGCATCTGGGTGTGCCAGTTCAATGGCGGCTGCCTGCTCAGGTACGATCGCCACGGCGAGTTGACCCGAATCCTTGAAATGCCGGTCCCGCGCCCCACCAGTTGCTGTTTTGGCGGGGCAGACATGCGCACATTGTTTATCACCAGCGCCAGGTTCGGCATGACACCGGCCGAGCAGGCTGACTTCCCGGCCGCCGGGAATATCTACAGTATCCGCCTGCCAGTCGCGGGTGTTCCCCGGTGTCGGTTCAAGGATATTTGAGTTGTTAGGGGGCCCCGGGTAAGAGGGATCTTGTGCGTGGACGTCAGCGACGAAATGCATGGGAGCTGCAACCCCCCCCGCTTGGGAGCGTTAAAACGATCCTAAGCGGGTAGGTCACGTACTAGCCGTAAAGCTTTGCAGTGGCCTTCAGACAATCAGCGTGTAAGAAAATGTCATCGAGTGACTCAATCGGATGTCGGACTTCTTTTTTGTCAGCATCAAAAAGACCGATGTATTTTTGAGCCCGATTGAAGTGAAGCCGAGCCAGTGGCTTGCGGTTATTGTCATCCAGCAAAATACCGAAGTAACTCTGCGTGTCACGAGCGACTATTCGCTTTGCATCCACTTCGGTACGGATTATGGCTTTAACGATGTTGTAGCCTTCCGTCTCTTCCTCGGTCGTGACAATCAGATCTTTCTCGCCACCGTCCTCCTCAGGAGCGCCTTGGGGTGGAGCAACCGCCAGAGGTGTAACAGCCACAGGCTGGTTTCCCCCGTTGATTGCGGACTTAAGGCGGTCATTTACCTGGTCACCGAGAAATTGTGCGGTCGCCTTCCGGGTAAGGTGCCCAAATTGCTCGCGCACTTTCTGAGTAATAACCCCCTCATAGACACGCGAGGCAAAAAACTTAATAAAGTCGTCGTCGGGCTCGCTGAACTGTGCAGCCAGTACACGTTTAATCTGGCCAACATATTTTAACTCGCCTGCCGCACTGATAATTGAGTCGACATCAAAAGCGGACTTCGTGAGCTTTTGCAGCTCAGGTATGGCGTGGTCATCAATATTCAGAAGGTCCAGTTCCAGAAAGGGTTTTTCGTCCATCTTGTTGGGCGCATCAAGGTCGGTGAAGAACTTGTACACCTGACCGTTTGTAAGAATCGAAATTCTTGCACTCGTGACATGGAAGTAGCGAAAAAGCTGGCTGGCATGCTTGATATTGAGCGGCTCGCCGATTTTCTTACTCTCAATTAAAATCTGAATCGCCCCGTCTTTCAGGATGGCATAGTCGACTTTTTCGCCTTTCTTTGTCCCAACGTCCGATGTGAACTCAGGAACAACTTCCAAAGGGTTGAAAACGTCATACCCCAGGATCGATTGAATAAATGGCATTATAAATGCGTTTTTCGTGGCTTCTTCTGTTTGGATGGCTGCTGCTTGTTGTCGTATTTTTGCCGCTAACCCTGCGAGCTTTTCTTCGAATTCCATAATTTCCCCTCCCCAGGGAAAAAAACACTTACAGCTTGTGAGAACTCCAAGCCATAACGACCCTAGCCTAGATATGAGCAGGTAGATAGGGAGTTTGTTGGGATGAACTGAAGTTGTTTTATCAACGAATCTCTTTTCAGCACGACAATGCATGTTCTCCAGCAACTTTGGTATCCAGCACCATGGGATCACCGCTCACCGCTCGATTGCCAGCGATGCAGTCACCCGGTCGATCAGGTCGCAGGCTCCTGCACGGGTTCCTGCAGCAACTCACTCATCAAATTGAACACGGTGGTTTTCACCGCGGTGTTCAGGTCCGTCCATGCCAGGCCTGTGGTTGCGCGGTAATCCCCCAGTTCCAGCGGTCTGGAGATGACGTTGGCGGGCAGGGCGCGCCCCGCATTGGCCGGTAGCAGGCCCACGCCCAGCCCGGCTGAAACCAGTGCCAGCATGGTGGTGAATTCGCCCAGTTCCGAGGCGATTTCCAGCTGCACGCCCTGGCGCGTTAGCGCTTGCATCAGTTCATCGTAAAAGCCGGGGGCATAACGCCTGGCCAGGATGAATACCGGCAAGTGGGCGAGCGCTGTCGGGTGCAGGGTGTCGCACGCCAGCAGCGGGTGGTCGCCGGGCAGGGCAACAATGAAGCTTTCCTGCAGCACTTCCCGGGTCTGGATGCCCCCAATGCTGGCCGGCAAGCGCATCAGCCCGAAGTCGAGCTGGCCGCTTTTCAGGGCCGCAGCCTGGTCCGGCCCCGGCATGTCCTTGAGTTCCAGTTCGATACGCGGGAAGCGTGCATGCAGCGTGCGCACCAGCGAGGGCAGCAGTTCGGGCAATACCGATGACACAAACCCCAGGCGCACGCGGCCGATTTCCCCGCGCCCGCAAGCCCTGGCCACGTCAGCCGCATGGGCCGCCTGGTACAGGGTTGCGCGTGCCTGCGGCAAGAAGAGAGTGCCCACTTCGCTCAAGGTGACCGAGTGCCGGTTACGCTCGAACAGGCGCACCCCCAGTTCTTCTTCAAGCATCTTTATTTGCATGCTCAGGGCCGGTTGCACGATGGACAACCGTTGCGCCGCACGACCGAAGTGCAGCTCCTCGGCCAGGGTCACAAATGAGCGCAGGTGTTTGATTTCCATTGGGTACTCCCGATACGCAACGACGGCATTGCGACGATCACGGTAAATGATCACAAGATCATGAATGACGATTGGACGCTGTCCATCACCTGGGGTGAAGTGGCAGCAAGGCCTGAAAAATAATAAATGGCCGTTTGTGGAGAGCAGCATGTCATTCAATATCAACAGCTTCCAGCTTAATGGCCGCAGGGCCCTGATCACAGGTTCAGGCAAGGGCATCGGGCTCGAACTGGCCCGCGGGTTGGGAGCCGCTGGCGCCACCGTGGTGATCAATGATCGCAATAGGGATAAAGCCCGGGCCATTGCCGCGCAATTGCATGGCGAGGGTCTCCGCGCTGAAACCGCGGTCTTTGACGTCACCGACCGCGCACAGCTGTTTGCGGCGATCAACACCTTTGAGGCCGACATCGGGCCCATCGAGATCCTGGTCAATAACGCCGGTATCCAGCGGCGCGCGCCCCTTGAGGATTACGACGCCAACGACTGGCACGAGCTGATGCGGGTCAATCTGGACGGTGTGTTCCATGTGTCCCAGGCCGTGGCGCGGCACATGATTGGCCGTGGTCGCGGCAAGATCATCAATATCTGCTCGGTGCAGAGCGAGCTGGCCCGCCCGTCGATCGCCCCGTATGCGGCATCCAAGGGCGCGGTGAAGATGCTCACCAAGGGCATGTGCGCCGAATGGGCGTGCCACGGGATCCAGGCCAATGGCCTGGCCCCGGGCTATTTTGCAACCGAGATGAATCGCGCCCTGGTCGACGATCAGGAATTTTCCCAATGGCTGTGCAAGCGCACGCCCGCAGGGCGCTGGGGCAAGGTAGAAGAGTTGTGTGGCGCGGCCGTGTTTCTCGCCTCGCCGGCGTCGGACTTTATCAACGGGCAAACAATCTTTGTAGACGGCGGTTTGACCAGCGTTGTTTGATGCCTGCCGCTGGCAAGTTCGTCAGAACGTCTTGCTGGCGCTGGCCATCAGGGTTGCACCGCACAGGTCGTCGTAACCGGTAAAGCTCGTGCATTCGTCCTTCGACAGGTCGGTATCGATATAGCTCAGCGCCCACTTGATACCGATCAGTTCACGGCTGAGCTTGATCTCCCAGTCGTAGTAGTCGGCGCGGCCCTTGCCGCTCTCGGTGAAGAATACGTCGTCCTTGTAATCAACATATTCATAGCGCATCTCCAGCCCGAACTCGGCGGGCAGCACGGTGTGGTAGCCAATAAATACCGAGGACAGGTCCTCGTCTTTTTTACCGTCGTGGAACTCGCCGTTTTCATCCTCGTAGTCCGGGCCTTTCATGTTGCTGACGTATTTGGCCCCGAGCAAAACACCGTATGCATCCAGGGTGGACTGGATGTCGCTCTGGTTGTACCCGCTTTCACGGGGGAATTCGTAGCGGGTGTAGAAGCTGTCCAGGCTGATGTTGTCGTTGATTTGCCAGAAGTAGCCGGCGAAGTACTCGATCTCCTGGCGTGTTTTGGAACCGTGGCCAAAGTCGACATTCGAAGTCCAGAGCCCGGCATACAGGCCGCTGGCGTGGTTGAGGGTGAGGGTCAATTGCGCGGCGGGGTCGCCCAGGGTTTGCGAGATGCCGCTGGCCCGGTAGTCACTGACCAGAGTGGGGGTGATCACCAGTTCGAATTCGTCGTTGAGCGGCAGCGCCTGGGCGCTGAGCAGGGGTGTCAGGGCAAGGCCGGTGAGCATGAAAACAGACAATGCGTTCATATCAAGTCTCTTGTTTTTATAAGGCGCTATGAGCAATGCGTTTTGACCGCCCCCTGCGGGTGAGGGGGCGGTTGGAATCAGGCGTCGGGGGCGTAGACCTGCTTGCCGGCGAAGAAGGTCTTCAGGACTTTGGTTTCCGATAATGCCTCGTCATCCACGTTGAATACGTCACGGTCGAGGACGATCAGGTCGGCCTGTTTGCCCGGTGCCAGGGAGCCGATTTGTGCATCCAGCCCCAGGGTTTTGGCAGCATTGAGGGTGTAGGCGTAGAACATGGCCTGGCGATCCAGGCTTTCCTTGGCGTTGAGCACGCCCAGCGGACCTTTGCGGGTAATGGCCTGGGCGATGGCGTACCACGGGTTGGGGCTCGATACCGGCCAGTCGCTGGCGCCTGCGATCACGGCGCCGGCGTCTTGCAGCGATTTGGCCGGGTACTGGTAGCCATAGGCAAATGCGCTGATATACGGCTTCACCAGGTCGACGGTGTAGCTTTCTTCCGTGGCCCACAACAGTTGCATGGAGGCGATGACCCCCAGTTGTGCAAAGCGCGGGAACTCCTTGGGGTTGACCAGTTGCAGGTGGCTGATGCTGTGGGCCACTGGCGCGGGGCTGAGCTTGCGTGCGTATTCAAAGCCGTTGAGGGACTCGCGTACCGCACGGTCGCCGACTGCGTGCATGTGCACGATCCAGCCGCGTTTTTCGGCTGCGGCCACCAGCTCGCCAAAGTGCGCAGGATCGATCAGCAGTTCGCCGTTTTTATTGTTGTTCTTGTACGGCACGATGACCGCCGCCGTTTGCCCCGGGTATTCCAGAATACCGTCGGCAAACACCTTGATCCCGGGGAAGGTCAGGTTGGGCACGCCCTCGAACTGTTTCATCACCTTGGCCAGGACTTCGAGGTCGGCAGGCTTGCTTTTGGAATTGGTGAGCATCAGTGCTGCGACGTGGGCCGACAGCTCGCCATTTTCTGCCAGCTGGCGATACAGCGGCAGCACGCCAACGCTTTGCTCGGTGGCCGTGAAGTCAAACAGCGAGTCGCCGCCGCCCGCGTTCGAGGCGGCGTCCATCCACGCGGTCACACCGTACTGGTTGTTGACCCTGACGGCTTCACGGGCGGCCTTGAGCATCACCTGCGGGCTGGGTGCCGGGACCTGGCCGCGTACCTGGTCCCAGCGCGATTCAGCAAAAAAACCGTTAGGGGTGAAGTCCGCCTCGTGGCCTACATAACTCAACTCATTGGCCGGCAGGCTTTTGACCAGGGCGGCATCAACCTTGGCGCGCTTGAGCATCGCGTTGTTAGCCCAGCCGGTATGCCCGTCGATCCCGCTCAACACCAGGGGCTGATCGGCCCAGCGGCCCTGATTGAAGATTTTGCCCAGCTCCCGGGCCTGCTCCCAGTAGGCCGAGCTGACGCCTGTAATATTGATTACGTCGCCGGCCCGTGCCTTGCCCGCTTTGTCCTGTTCGATAATCCACTGCTCAAGCTCGGGCAAGGGTTTTTCTTCATCGAGCAGATTCGCGCCCAGGCTGTCCAGCCCGGCGCTCACGGGGTGGCTGTGAGTGTCGATCATGCCGGGCATCAACACCTTGCCCGCCAGATCAATGCGTTGGGTTTTGGCATCGGCCAGTGCATTGACTTCGGCATCGCTGCCGACCTTGATGATCTTGCCGTTTTCCACCGCCACGGCTTTTGCCAGCGCCTGGCCGGGCACGCCGGTAAACACTTTGCCGTTGGTCAGCACCAGATCGGCAGCAGCCATGGCCTGCAACGAGGGCAGGGCAAACAATGCCGCCAGGACACAGGGGGTAAAGCGCTTCATGTGAACGTCCTTTTTGAGTTTTTGTTGTTGGCTTGTTTCAAAGTGTTGGAACTAACGGATAAACCGTGGCGCCTGCATCGCGAGCAAGCCCGCTCCCACAGCCCCAATTCCAGTGGGAGCGGGCTTGCTCGCGATACTCGCGGCGCGGTGTATCTGAATGACTGCGGTGCTGCATCTCGTATTAGCGGGCAGCGATTTCCTTGAGTCGATACCAGAGCATGCCCAGCGCCAACAAAGGCGAGCGCAAGTGTTTGCCACCCGGGAATGTCAGGTGCGGCACACGGGAGAACAGGTCAAAGCCCTGGCTCTGTTCAAGGCTGATGGCTTGCGCGACCAGCCTTGCCGCCATGTGCGTCGTGTTGATGCCATGCCCGGCGTAGGCCTGGGCATAAAACACGTTGGGGTGGGCCGGCAGGCGGCCGATTTGTGGCAGCCGGTTGGCGCCGATGCCGATCATGCCGCTCCACTGAAAGTCGATGCGCTTGCCCGCAAGCTGCGGGAATACATCGAGCATTTTGGGGCGCATATAGCCGGCGATATCCCTGGGCGTGCGCCCGGAGTAGTGACACGCGCCGCCAAACAGCAAGCGCCGGTCGGCTGACAAACGATAGTAATCAAGGCCGACACGTTGATCGCACAGCGCCCGGTTGCCGGGGATCAGGCTGTGTGCCAGGTCCTCGCTCAAGGGTTCGGTGGCAATCACGTAGCTACCGGCGGCCAGTACCTTGCCGCTGAGGGCCGGCTCCAGATCGCCTAGGTGGGCGTTACCGGCGAGCACCAGGGTTTTGGCATGCACCACGCCGTTGGCGGTGTGTACGCGAACCTGACTGCCATAGTCGATCCGCAGCGCCGCGCTGTTCTCGTAAATCCGCACCCCCAGTTGTTGAGCGACACTGGCTTCGCCCAGGGCCAGGTTGAGCGGGTGCAAATGCCCCGATCCCTCATCGATCAGCCCGCCGAGGTAGCGATCCGAAGCCACAACGCGATGCATGTCCGCGCGTTCCACCAGTTCGACTTTGTGCCGATACCCCAGCTGTTGCAGAGACGCCTGCTCGGCCACAAGGTTTTCAACGTGGCGCGGGGTGTTGGCCAGTTCGCAGAAACCCCAGCGCAAATCGCAGGCAATGCCGTGCTTTTCTACGCGCTGGCGCACCAGGTCCACCGCATCCAGGCCCAACCGCTCGAGGACCTTGACGCCTTCGCGGCCGATGGTTTTTTCGTGGGCGTCCAGGTCGTGACCAATCCCGCGAATCAGTTGGCCGCCGTTGCGGCCCGTGGCGCCCCAGGCGATTTGCTGCGCTTCAAGCACAACCACCGAATGCCCGCGTTCAGCCAGCTCGATGGCCGTGTTCAAGCCGGTAAAACCAGCGCCGACAATGCAGACGTCCGCCTGCACCTGGCCTTCAAGGGGCGGGCAGTGGAGCTGACGGTTGCGGGTTGCGCTGTAATAGGTGTGCGGTAAAGACATCATGGACGTCATAAAAAACTGCCTACTGAGTTGCCGGGCACCCATTCATGCCCGGCACAGGATTAACGACCGGACTTGAACTTGTTCCACGAGCGAGTCATCCAGCGCATCAGGTCAGGCGGCAACTCCGATGACACATAGAGCTTGGCCTGTACCGATTCGGGCGGATAAATCGACGGGTTTTGGGTGATGTCGTCCTTCATCAAGGCCGTGGCCGGGGTGTTGGCGTTGGCGTAGCCCACGTGCTCGCTGATGTCGGCTATCACGTCAGGCTTGAGCAGGTAGTTGATAAAGGCGTGGGCCTGTTCCGGGTTCTTGGCGTCGGCCGGGATGGTCAGCATGTCGAACCACAGGTTGCCGCCTTCCTTGGGCACCACGTAGGCAACGTTGACGCCGTTGCCGGCCTCTTGCGCACGGTGAATTGCCTGGTACACGTCGCCGGAGTAGCCGAAGGCGATGCAGATGTCGCCGTTGGCCAGGTCGGTCACGTACTTGGAGGAGTGGAAGTAGCTGATGTAAGGGCGCAGCGGTTCCAGTTTTTTCTCGGCGACCTTGTAGTCCTTGAGCTCCAGGCTGCGGGGGTTGAGCCCGAGATAGTTGAGCATCGAGGGCATGATTTCGTCTGCCGAGTCCATAAAGGCCACGCCGCAGCTTTTCAGCTTCTTGAGGTTTTCAGGCTCGAACAGCACGCTCCAGGAATCGATCTTGTCGATGCCCAGCACCTGCTTGACCTTGTCGACGTTGTAGCCAATGCCATTGGTGCCCCACAGATACGGCACCGCGTACTCATTGCCCGGGTCGTTGGCTTGCAGCCGGGCCAGCAAGACCGGGTCCAGGTTCTTCCAGTTGGGGAGCTGGGACTTGTCGAGTTTCTGAAACACCCCGGCCTTGATCTGGCGCCCCAGGAAGTGGTTGCTGGGCACCACCACGTCATAGCCGGTGCGCCCGGCAAGCAGTTTGCCTTCCAGGGTTTCATTGGAGTCGAACACGTCATAAACCGGTTTGATGCCGGTGTCGCGCTGGAAGTTTACGAGGGTGTCGTCAGCGATGTAGTCCGTCCAGTTATAGATGTTGACGGCCTCTTGCGCCGAGGCCTGACCGGCCAGGGCGACGAGGGTGGTGAGCATCATTTTCTGCGCAATACGTTTCATCCACATGTCCTTTCTGTGAGTCCATTTTGGAGAGTGTCCAGGCCTAAACGCTGAACAGCAGGAACTCGCGCTCCCAGGAGCTGATCACCTGCTTGTAGTTTTCGTGTTCGACCCGTTTGACTGCCACAAAGCCTTTGGTAAAGCGCTCACCCAGGTATTTTTTGGCCATGTCCGACTGCTCCATGCATTCCAGCGCAGCCTCCAGGGTCAGCGGCAAGCGCAGGTTGCGGCGTTCGTAGCCACGGCCAACCACCGCCGCGCTCGGCTCAATGCCTTCGACCATGCCGGCGTAACCGCACAGCAGGCTGGCGGCCAGGGCCAGATACGGGTTGGCGTCGGCCCCGGCCAGGCGGTTCTCGACCCGGCGGTTTTGTGGGTCCGAGTCCGGTACGCGCAGGCCAACGGTGCGGTTCTCTTCGCCCCATTCAACGTTTACCGGAGCGGAGGTGTCGGGCAGGAAGCGGCGAAACGAGTTCACGTTGGGGGCGAACAGCGGCAGGGTCTCGGGGATGTACTTTTGCAGGCCGCCGATGTGGTGCATGAACAGTTCGCTCATGCTGCCATCGGGGTTGGAAAACACCGAGACGCCGGTTTCCAGGTCCACCACGCTCTGGTGCACGTGCATCGCGCTGCCCGGTTCACCGGTCATGGGCTTGGCCATGAAGGTCGCGCTGACGTCATGCTTGAGTGCCGCTTCGCGCATCGTGCGCTTGAAAATAATGATCTGGTCGGCCAGGGACAGCGCCGCGCCGTGACGGAAATTGATCTCCATCTGCGCCGTGCCTTCTTCGTGGATCAAGGTGTCCAGGTCCAGCCCCTGGGCTTCGCTCCAGTCGTACATGTCTTCAAACAGCGGGTCGAATTCGTTGGTGGCTTCTATGGAGTAAGACTGGCGCCCGGTCTCCTGGCGGCCGGAGCGGCCCACCGGCGGTTTCAACGGGTAGTCAGGGTCAGGGCTGCGCTGGGTCAGGTAGAACTCCATCTCCGGGGCGACGATCGGCTTCCAGCCGCGTGCGGTGTACAGGCTCAAGACCTTCTTGAGCAGGTTGCGCGGCGACAGCTCAATGGCGTTGCCCTGTTTGTCGTAAGTGTCGTGAATCACTTGCGCGGTCGGTTCCGTGGCCCAGGGCACGATAAACACGGCGTCCTGATCCGGACGGCAGTGCATGTCGATATCCGCCGCATCCAGCAGCTCGTAGTAGATATCGTCTTCTACGTAGTCACCGGTGACCGTCTGCAACAAGACGCTCTCGGGCAGGCGCATGCCTTGCTCGTTGAGAAATTTGTTGGTGGGGGAGATTTTGCCCCGGGCGATGCCGCTCAGATCAGAGATCAGGCACTCGACTTCAGTGATTTTGTTTTCTTTGAGCCATTGGCTCAGTCGATCCAGATTGCCTTTCATAACGCCTCTTGCAGGGAAATGCCCGAGCGCCCCCTGGCGGCCCGGTTCCGTGTTTCAAGGTCATAGTGCAATCCTGGGGTGGCGGGCTTCTATCCGCTTTGCGTCTTTCTTTGCGCCCTGTTTTGGTGCGCCAATGCAGGGGGAGCGGGTTACTCGCGAGGTCGCAGCAAGGTGCTGCTGGGCAGTTCGCCGAACAAACTGTAATAGGCGTGGGAGAACCGGCCCAGGTGCCAGAAGGACCAGCGCATGGCGACTTCCGCCACACTGGTGTCCCCGGACCTGGCGCGCATCAAGTCGCGGCGGGCAAAATTCAGCCGCCGCAAGCGCTGCCATTGACTGGGCGAAACCCCGGTAAAGGTGGTGAAGCTGTGTTGTAACTGGCGCACGGATAGCCCGACCCCGTTGGCCAGTTGCAGCACATTGAAATGCTCTTGCGGTGCAGCCATGACCAGGTCAAACACCTGCTGAATAATCCGCCGATCCTGAGCCAGGTGCTTCTGCTGTGCCCGATCGGGTGCCTGGCTGGGGCAGTCGAGGATAAACAGACAATCGTCGACCAGTTGTTGCGCCAGCCCTTCATCGGCCTGCGGCGACTGATCCGAGGCCAGCTGCTGCAAGGTGCGGCTCAGCCAGCCGCCAAAGAGCTGGCTTTGTTGAGACACGAGCGGCGTCAGAAGCAGGCCATCGAGCTTGCTCAGGTTAAGGGAACTGAATTGCTGCAAATACTGAGGGCCGATCACCACTGCGACTTCCTTGTAGTTTTCCGGGGTGATCCAGGTGTTTTGCGTGTCCTCGTTGAGCAGATACAGGGAGCCGTCACGGGTATCGAAGCTGAACACCAACGAATCGGCGGGGGCATGAAAGTGCTGTTCAATGCGCGTATTCATGCGCTCTTCGTACACCTGGATGCCATTCAACTCCATGTGCACCACGGCTCCCTGAAAGGAGCCCGGCGACATCTGCTGATAGTGTTCCTGCCAGCCGGCGATCACCAGTTGTTGATCTACGTCCGCAGTATCGTGGGATTGAATCTGCATGGCATGACGTCCTCGTGTTCCTGCTCGGGCATGCCGGGCAAGTTCAGTGCTTGTTATTGTCAGCGCACCCTAGCAGTGGCCAAAAAGCTGCGCAAGGCGCGGGTGCGGGTTGCGCTTGTGGCATTATTGCTCGGTGCGCTCCAAGGGCCGCCATTGCTGGGCACTCATGCCCCGAACCCCTTTTTACCCTTTAAACAAGAGACTCCCATGAGCAATCAAGACATCACTTTTACCCCTGATCCTGATGCTGAATCCATTTCGTCGGATGTTGCCGGTTTCGGCGGCATATTGGTTTCGACCCAAATCCCGACCCGTGCTGACGGCAGCCTGGAACTGGGCGGGATTGTCGAGCAGAGCGAGTGCACCCTGCAGGCGCTAAAGCTGGCACTGGAGAAAGCGGGCAGCTCGATGGACCGGGTGCTTCACCTGACCATCTACCTGACCGACATGGCAGACCGTGCTGCTTTTAATGAGGTGTACAAGCGCTTCTTCGCCAAGCCGTGGCCAGTGCGTGCTGCGGTGGGTGTGGCTTCGTTGGCGGTTGAGGGGATGCGGGTTGAAGTGACTGCGATGGCTGCCAGGGGCTGACTAGCCAGGATGCCGGATATGTACCCGGTGGTTCTGTTGTAGCTGCCTGTACAGCGTACATATCCATTCGATGCGCCACGGCTATCTACGGGTTTCGCCCTTGCTCCGGTCTTGCTCCGTGGGCACGTCGAAGGGCCGGGCAGATCAAAAGCGTCCGAGGCGGCCGGCCTGTTTGGCGGCGAGGTCTGCGAGACTCGCACATCTCATCTGTGGGAGCGGGCTTGCTCGCGATGGCATCGGCGCGATTCAACTCAAATACCGCGCCGCTTGCATCGCGAGCAAGCCCGCTCCCACAAGAGGTTGTGCAGTTTCAAGCCTTAACCTTTGCTTTTGCTGTAGCCACGGGATTAATCAAGCGACGCGATCGCCCCTCACAGAAGGCCGAGCGCAGGTGCTGTTATGGGGCTGGCGCGGCAGGACGCCGCGCCAGCCGCGATGGGCCATGGATGGCCCGTCGCGGAGTGCCCCCATAACAGTGCCGGAGTGAGGGCGCCGGGGGAGCCTGGGCGACCTCGGCCGTATGGCAGGGCAAGGACTTTTTGGTTCTTTTTGTGTCCTTACAAAAGGGACTCGCTGTAAGAGCGAAACCAATATTTCAGTTAAACGCGAATGCCGGATATGTACTCGGTGGTTCTGTTGTAGCTGCCTGTACAGGGTTCCGCCCTTACAGCGAGGCGGCCGACCAACCGGCCTGTTTGGTGCGCGTGTACTGCGCAATCTCCTGCAGCAGCTGCCGAAGGATCGCTGCCAAGCCTCTGCCAGCTAACAACCCGACAGCGGCGGCGTACGCGGCGGAATAACGCGTTTCGAACCGGTCGATTCAAACGCCGAAGCAAAGCGCAGCAACGCCGAATCATCATAGGCGCGCCCGGCAAATGTCAGCCCCACCGGCATGCCGATGTCCGCCATCAGGCCCATCGGTACGGTGACCGTCGGCACCCCCAGGTGCCGAATGGCCAGGTTGCCGTTGGCCACCCACACACCGTTGCTCCAGGCGATGTCCGCAGACACTGGGTTGACATCCGCATCCGCCGGCCCTACATCGGCCACGGTCGGGAACAGCACGGCATCGAGCCCCAGGCGGTCCATCCAGTCTTCAAGGTCGATCCGGCGTGTCTGTTCAAGCCCGCGCAAGCCGTCTTGCAGGGTAGGGATCTGGTCCCACGGGGTAATGCCGCGCTTGGCCATGCGCACATATTCGTCCATGCCGGCGCCAAGATCATCCTCGCGGTTTGGCAGGGTGCCCGGGTCGTGCGGGAAGATCAGATCGCCATTGACGTCGGCCAGGCGGTTGAGCCTGGGGTCACCGTTGGCCTGCAGGAAGTCATCGAACGCCCAGGCCGACAGGTCCCACAACTCGTGATGCATGAACTCCCTGGACACCAGGCCACGGGTAAACACCGTTGGCGCCCCCGGCCGGTCACCCTCGCAATTGGACACCAGCGGGAAATCCACCTCGATCACCTGCGCGCCAGCTGCTTCAAGGGCCTTGCGTGCCTGCTCCCACAGGTCGATCACCGAGGCCCGGGTGATGATGCGCTGGCCTGTCGGCCCGCCGATACCCGGTGATTCAGAGGTGCCCGCATCCGGGTCTGCATTGATGTACATACGAGGTACACCCAGGCGCTTGCCCACCAGGCTGTCGGCGTTGGCAATCAGTGCCAGATAAGACTCGGGGCGAACCGCGCAGGCGTCGGGTATCGGCACCCAGGGTTGCATCCGCCACAGGTCGCCGCGGGTGTCAGGGTCGTCCGCCACCACCACATCAAGGACTTCAAACAGGTCGGCCATGGTTCTGGCAAACGGCACCACCACGTCCATGGTCGGCGTCAGCGGCCAGTTGCCGCGCACCGAAATTACCCCGCGTGAGGGGGTATAGGCACACAGACCGTTGTTGGACGCAGGGCCGCGTCCGCTCGACCAGGTTTCTTCCGCCAGGCCGAATGCCGAGAAACTGGCGGCTGTGGCCGTGCCTGCGCCATTGGATGAGCCCGATGCGAAGGGAGCCGTCAGGTAATCGGGGTTGTACGGGCTCTCGGCACGGCCGTAGACGCCGCGCTGCATGCCGCCGTTGGCCATGGGCGGCATATTGGTTTTGCCCAGGCAGATCGCACCGCCCCCGCGCAGCCGCTCGATGGTAAACGCATCACGATACGCCACCAGATCCTTGAAGGCCGGGCTGCCCGACGCTGCGGTCAGGCCCTTGACCAGATAACTATCCTTGGCGGTATAGGGGATGCCATCCAGCGGGCCAAGGGTCTGGCCTTTGGCCCGGCGGGCATCGGATGCCCGAGCCTCGATCAGCACCTGCGGGTTGCGCACCACCACCGCATTGAGCGCGGTGGGAGTGTCCGGGGTGTCGTAGGCATCGATCCGTGCGAGATAGGCCTGCACCAGCTCGACCGCCGTGGTTTGGCCAGACTCGAGCGCGGCGCGCAGTTGGGCTATGGAAACCTCGGTGACTTCAATCATGCGCTTACCGCTGGTTGTTGATGGGGGTGGCAGAGCTTATCTAAAGTCCTGCCTGCTCAGCCAGCCCATGTCGCATTTGTTGTCGTAAATCGTCACCAGAGCTTCCAGGTGTAATCGATATTGACCCGCAGTTCGTTGTCATCCCGATGGCTGGCCTGTGCGGTGAAGTCGTTGCGGTACCAGGCGTTGCGCAACCGCAGCGAAAGGTCCTTGAGCGGTCCGCTCTGCAGCACATACGAGACCTCGATATCCTTTTCGCTCTCGCTCAGGTTCGAGCCGCCGAATCGGGCCAGCTCGATATTGTCGCCACTCACGTAGCGCAGCATGCCGTTGAGTCCCGGCGCCCCCGTTGCAGCGAAATTGTAGTCGTAGCGCACCTGCCAGCTGCGTTCCTTGGGGTTGAGGAACTCCGAGCTCAGGGTGCCTTCGGTGATCACCAGCGGTTCGGTGCCAAACAGATACGGCATGCCGGTCTTGCCGGTCAGTTGCATGTAGCCGGCGCCGAATTTGTGGGCGCCCAGGCTGTAGGTCAGCATCAGCGCCGCATTGCGGTTGTCCACCGTTCCGGCCTTGGCTGCGCCGTCCTCGCCGGTGACAAACAGACGAAAATCGCTTTTCAGGCTGCCGGGGCCCACCGGGCGATTATCGACGAGACCGTAAAAATCCTTGCGGTACAACTGCGCGAGTTCGGCGTGGTAGTACTTGAGGGTCAGGTGCGGTGACCAGGCATAGTCGCCGCCGATGAACATGAAACGGTTGGACTCGGCCGCGCCATTGAAGCGGCCATTGGGTGAGCCGACCGACATTTTCTGGTAGTCGGTAGAGTCACGCAGGTTGATGCGGTCCAGCCAGCCGACATGCAGCGTCAACTGGTCAATTTCCTGAGACTTCAGGTACGCGCCGCGAAACGTCTGCGGCAGCAAGCGGGTAGGGCTGGCGAATGCGATCGGCAAAAAGGTGCTGATGGTGCCCAGTTGCAGCTCGCTTCTGGAGGCGCGGACCTTGGCTGTCAGCCCCAGCTCCGAGTACTCATCGGCAGGTTCGCGGGTGGTGGCGTTGTAGGGCAGCAGGCCGGTGCCGGTGCGTGCGCGTGAGGAGTCCAGGCGCACGCCGAGCAAGCCCTGGGCGTCCAGGCCGAACCCGACCGGGCCTTCGGTGTAGCCCGAGCGCAAGTTGAGGATAAACCCCTGTGCCCATTCCCGAGCAGCAGCCTGGGGCGTTGCATTGACGTAGTTGCGATCGAAGTAATAGTTGCGCATCACCAGATCAGCGTGGCTGTCATCGATAAAACCGCTGGCCAGGGCGGGGCCCATGGATAAAACGCAGGTGCAGGCGCTGAGCGCCCGAAGAACAGTCTTGAGCATGGCGGGTTCACTTTTATTGTTATTGGGGGTGGAGCACTGCGCGCCTTTCGACGCGCAGGTTGTCAGTCCGGCGCTGCTGCGTTGCGCCGCACCGACAGGTAAAACATGGCCACGGCCGCGATCACGATGCCCGGCGCCGACGCCAGCATCACCCCGGCGGTGCCGGTGCCCAGCGCGAGCATCTTGCCGGCCACCAATGGGCCGCTCATGGCACCGAGGCGACCGATTGCCACCGCGCTGCCCACGCCCGTGGCGCGTATGGAGGGGCGATAAAAATGCGGCGCCAGGGCGTAGAGCACGCATTGACCACCGGTGGCAAAAAAACCGGCAATAAAGCCCGCTGCCAGCATGCCCGGAAGATGGCTTGCCAACCCGAGGGCGGTCAGTGACACCAGGATGCCTATATAGATAAGCGCCGACAGGGCCCAGGCGGGCAGGCGGTCCATGATCCAGCCCAGAAACAGGGTGCCGGCCGCTGCGCCAATTTGCAGGGCGAGCATCACCCAGCTGGCTTGACGCCCGGTGAAACCCTGGCCGATCACCAGGCTGGGCAGCCAGTTGATCAGGATGTAAACCACCATCAGGGTGAAGAAATAGCTGACCCAGATCAGCGCAGTCGGCAGAGCCGCGCCATCGCGAAACAGGCCCTGAACCACACCGACAGGCGCCTCGCCCTGAACCTTGCGAAACTGCTGCGACTCGGGAAGGTAGAACCCCAGCAGCGGCACGATCAGCAGCGGCACCACACCGCCGACGTAGAACACTACTTGCCAGCCACCGGCCAGGTCGGCGATGCCGATCATGGCGGCCAGCGCAGCGCCCAAAGGCACGCCGCAATACATCAGGCTTACCGCCGTACCGCGCAAACGCGGGCCAGCCACTTCGCTGGTGAGGGCGATCAGGTTGGGCAGGGCGGCGCCAAGGCCAACGCCGGTGAGGCAGCGGGCGACCAGCAGGCTGTTAAAGTCCCAGGCCAATGCGGTGGCAAGGGAAAACACCCCGAACAGCACCACCGAAGCCATCAGTACGCGCTTGCGGCCAATGCGGTCAGCCAGCCATCCACCCGCGAAGGCACCGGGCAACAGGCCGAAAATGCCGGCGCTGAACACCCAGCTCATGTGTAATTTATCCAGTTCGAACGCGGCAGCCATGCCTTGAGCAGCGATCCCTGCGGCCTGTAGATCAAGGCCCTCCATCAGCGCCACGAGGAAGCACAGGCCGATAGTGCGGGCCATTTGCAGATTGAGTGAAGTCATGGGCTGTACCCGTTTTATTGTTGTTATGGATGAAGCAGCGTTAACCCCTGTTTCTGTGGGAGCGGGCTTGCTCGCGATTGGATCAATGCGGTTCGTCAGGTACACCGCGTTGCCAGCATCGCGAGCAAGCCCGCTCCCGCAAGGGGGTAAGGAGGGCTTTAGCGTTTAAGCAGGTCCAGCGCCACGTCGACGATCATGTCTTCCTGGCCGCCCACCATCCGCCGTTTGCCAAGCTCCACCAGGATGTCCAGCGTCTTGAGCCCGTACTTGGCCGCAGCGATTTCGGCATGGCGCAAAAAGCTCGAATACACCCCGGCATAACCCAGCGCCAGGGTTTCGCGGTCGACCCGTACCGGGCGATCCTGCAACGGACGGACGATGTCATCCGCTGCATCCATCAGCGTGTAAAGGTCAGTGCCGTGGTTCCAGCCCAGACGCTCGGCGGCGGCGATAAACACCTCCAGCGGGGCATTGCCGGCCCCGGCACCCATGCCCGCGAGGCTGGCGTCGATCCGGTCGCAGCCTTCTTCAACCGCCGTAATCGAGTTGGCCACGCCCAGCGACAGGTTGTGGTGGGCATGCATGCCGGTTTCGGTTTCAGGCTTGAGCACGGCCTTGAAGGCGCGGAAGCGATCGCGAATGTCCTGCATATTCATCGCTCCGCCCGAGTCGGCCATGTACACGCAGGTCGCGCCGTAGCTCTCCATCAGCCGGGCCTGGGCCGCCAGCTGTTCGGCCGGGATCATGTGGCTCATCATCAGAAAGCCCACGGTGTCCATACCCAGTTCACGGGCGTATTCGATGTGCTGCTTCGATACATCGGCTTCGGTGCAATGGGTGGCGATGCGCACCACCCGGGCACCGGCGTTGTACGCGGCCTTGAGGTCGTGAACCGTGCCGATGCCGGGCAACAGCAAGGTGGTGATTTTTGCATGGCTGATCACGTCCGCCGCCGCTTCGATCCATTCCAGATCGGTATGGGAGGCAAAGCCGTAGTTAAAGCTCGAACCCTGAAGGCCGTCGCCATGGGCCACTTCAATGGAGTCGACGCGGGCCTTGTCCAGAGCGCGGGCGATGTCCTGGACGTTCTGCAACGAATACTGGTGGCGCACCGCGTGGCTGCCGTCGCGCAGGGTCACGTCGCTGATATAGATCTTTTTACCGTTCATGGTTTTCCCCTCAGGCGTTGAGCATCGACAGCGCCATGCGCTCGGCGGTGGCCAAGGCTGCGGAGGTCATGATGTCGAGATTTCCGGCGTAGGCCGGCAGGTAGTGG
>JBILYW010000659.1:0-2523 GCA_044377555.1 Pseudomonas sp. | reverse complement strand
AGCTGGCGCATCTCCTGCCGCGCCTGCTCAATATGTTTGTCCACCACCTGCCCGCCGCTTTTTGCCAGCCGGCCGAGCAAGACAAACAACAGCTCATCGTTGCGCAGGACCGGGCGGGCGCCCAGGCGTTCAAGCAGGTGCCCCCAACTGTGCAGCTGCAAGCGCCGATCCAGCGCCTGCCCTAATAAAGCACCGAGCATGGCCCCCGGAATACTGGCGATGAAAAAGCCCGCTCCGGCTCCAATCAGAGTCCCTGGCCACAACATGTCAGCAGGCGCCCTTGATCAGCGACTCGACCTCGGCCAAGCGCTCATGGGTACCCACATCCACCCAATGCCCCTGCAAACGTTCACCTGTGACTTGCCCGGCGGCCATGGCCTTTCGCAACAGCGGTGCCAACTTGAACGCGCCCGCCGTACAACCGTGGAACAGTTCAGGGGCCAACACTGCGATACCGCTGTAGGTCAGCGTATCCGCACCCGGTGCGCCATCTTGAACCCGGGCACCGCTCAGGCAGAAATCCCCAGTGGTGTGGTGCGCCGGATTATCTACCAGCACCAGATGAGCCAACCCTGTCAGCGGTTGGCGCAAACCGGCAAAGTCGTAGTCGGTCCAGATATCACCGTTTACCACCACAAACGGGCTGTCACCCAGCAGCGCCAACGCCTTGAAAATCCCGCCACCGGTTTCAAGCGGCTCACCTTCAGCGGAATACTGAATACTGACGCCAAATCGCGAGCCGTCGCCCAAGTGGTCTTCAATCTGCTGGCCCAGCCAGGCGTGATTGATCACGATCTCGGTAAAGCCTGCCGTCGCCAGTGCCCGCAAGTGGTACTCGATCAACGGCACGCCGCCGGCACGAATCAATGGCTTGGGCGTGTGAAGGGTCAATGGCCGCAAGCGCTCACCCTTGCCTGCCGCCAGAATCATCGCTTTCATAGATCAGCCTCGCTGACCAGGCCAAGACTGGCAAACAGCTCGCCCAGTTCAGCCAACTCAGGGCGTCGCGCCAACACAGCTTCTATATAAGAGAAGAATCGCGGCACATCGGCCAAATAGCGCGGCTTGCCATCGCGATGGCAAATACGGGCAAAAATGCCGATCACTTTCAAATGTCGCTGCACGCCCATCAGGTCGCTGGCACGCAGGAACTCGTCAAAGCTCGACTGCACCGGGATGCCCAACGGCAACGCCAGATTCCAGTAATCCTGAAGCCAGGCGCGCACACGCTCTTCGGGCCAGCTCAAAAAGGCGTCCTTGAACAGGCACGTGATGTCGTAGGTCACCGGGCCATACACCGCGTCCTGGAAATCCAGCACGCCAGGGTTGGGGATGCTGAGCATCAGGTTGCGCGGCATAAAGTCGCGGTGTACCAGCACCTGGGGTTGCGCCAGCGCGCTGTCGATCAACAGCCCGCTGACCCGCTGCCAGGCCGCCAGTTGCTGTTCATCGAACTCGTGGCCCAGATGGGCACGCACGTACCACTCGGGGAACAGCTCAAGTTCGCGGGTCAGCAATGCCACGTCATAGCTGGGCAAGGGCTCAACCATTGGCAGTTGCTGGAAGGCCAGCAAGGCTTCGATGGCATCCTTGAACAATTCATCGGCGTTGGTGCTATTTATCACGTCGAGAAAGGTTTTATTGCCCAGATCGTTGAGCAAAAGAAAGCCGCGAGCGAGGTCCTGAGCGTAAATTTTCGGCACGTTTATCTGGCAGGTCCGCAACAAATCAGCAATATCGACGAAAGGTTTGCAGTTTTCCTGGGGTGGCGGCGCGTCCATGACGACAAAGCTGCGCCCCTCGCCCTCCCAGCGAAAGTAGCGTCTGAAACTCGCATCGCTACTGGCAGCAGTCAGCGTGGCTGGGGGTACGGCCCCCCAACCCTCATCCGCGAACAAGGTTGCCAACTGTTCATCGAGCCAAACTTTCAGGTGTTGCAAGCGTACATCTTGGTCAGGCATTACAAGGGTCTCCGACGGCGCTAGCCGTCAAGCGGGTCATGCTTTATTATCCAGAATCTTTTCCAGACCATCGATAGGCGTGCGGTCCCCCACCGCGGGCTGATGGCACGCAGGAAGCCCGGACTAATAAGATGGCATTGAAATCCCCCGCGTTTCGTAAAAAATTTCCGTTGCTGGTAACCGGCAGTTTGCTGGCCATGCAACCTCTAGCCACGCCGTTCGCTTTCGCTGAGGAGCAGTATGACTGTTCCGTGTCGGCTACGGGTGGCTGGGATTGCGCGCCAAAAACGAACGCCGCGCAACTGCCGCCGCGTCCGTCGCACGGTGACGCCTCGGTAGCCGCCAACGTCGAGACGGGCGAGCAGGCCGAGCGCACACCGCTGGTAACTGAAGCCAAAGGCCGTGGGCTCAAGGCGCGCAGTGACGACTACAGCCACCTCGACTGGGTGCCACGTGACAAGCTGACCGCAGCCCAACTGGCCGAAACCGGCCCGTATTGCGCCGGTTCATACGTAGAGCCCATCCGTCCGGGCATGAGCGACCCGACCAGCAAAAGCGACGC
>JBILYW010000658.1:0-2524 GCA_044377555.1 Pseudomonas sp. | reverse complement strand
CCTTTCGTGATCCTGCAACACACCCTTGCCGGCGAGGGCAATTTGCGGTTCGAGGGGCGCCACCACCGGCTTAACGCCGGGGACACCATGTTGTTGCTGGTCCCCCATGACCATTGCTACTGGCTGGAGGCTGGCAAAAGCTGGGAGTTCTTCTGGATCGCCATGTACGGCAAGGAGGCGCTGCGGCTGCAACGGGAGTTGCTGGCGGAGCGCGGGCCGGTTTTACAACTGACCGGCCAGACCATCGAAGCCTTGGCCACCAGTATTGATACCTTGATCCACACCCCGGAGCTGACGGCTGGCCGCGCATCCGCGCTGGCCTATGAAGCACTGATGCTGCTGCATGATGACTTGTGCGTACAGGACTCTACCCTCCCCACCAGCGGCTCGTGTGTGGTGGCGACTATCCAGAACCACGTGCATGCCTGCTTGCGAACGGGGCCGGACAAACATCCCCAGCCTGCCGACACGGATGAGCTGGATGTGGCCAGCCTGGCCCGCATCGCCGGGTTGAGCCGCGCCCATTTCTCCCGGGTGTTCACCCGCGCCGCCGGCATGTCACCTGCCGAGTACGTGCTGCACGAGCGCATGAAACGCGCGGCACACCTTCTGGAAGTCACCGACCTGTCGATCAAGGCCGTTTCATTGTCGGTCGGCATCAGCGATCCCAACTACTTTTCGAAACTGTTCCGTCGCGCGTTTTCCCTCTCACCCAGTGAGTTTCGCCTGAGCGGTTTTTACGTCAATAATCTGGGGACAACCTAAAAGACACCATTGCCCGACCTCCAGAAAGCGGAAGCCATTGATGCAGAACATTCAATTTGACCGGATTGTTGACCTCAGCCACCTGATCACGCCCGACCTCCCCGTCTGGCCCAATGACCCGCCAGTGATTTTTACGACCCAGGCATCCTTGCAAGAGGACGGCTATTACCTGCGCAACTTCAGCATGGGCGAGCACAGCGCAACCCATATGAACGCCCCCAACAGTTTTTACCCCGATGCCATGGGCATCGACGGCTACAAGCCTGAGGCTCTGGTTCGACCGGCAGTGGTTGTTGATGTCCAGGCTCGCATCTGTAGCAACCCTGACTATGTGATCAGTGCTCAGGACATCGAGCTCTGGGAGCAGGACAACGGAGTCATTGCCCCCGGCTCTGTTGTGCTTTTCCATACCGGCTGGCAATCGCGCTGGCTGGAGCCCGGGAGGTTTATCAATGCCGACGCCCAAGGTCTGCACTTCCCGGGCGTCGGCGCCGCCGCGACCCGGTTCTTGCTGGAGCATCGCGCCATCGCCGGAATCGGCATCGACACCCACGGGGTGGACCCGGGTCAGGAAACATCCTTTGCCTGCAATCGTCTGGTACTGGCGCAGGGTGGCATCATCCTCGAGTGCCTGAACAACCTCGACCGGTTGCCACCAACGGGCAGCACGCTGGTTATTGGCGTACTACGCCTGCAGGCGGGATCAGGCTCACCCGCCAGCGTGCTGGCGTTTGTACGCTGAGCGACTACCGGCACACGGCTCCCCCGGGCGAATTCGTATACCATATTTGCTTTCCCTGGGAATGACGACGACCGTGGCCCACCCAAAATTCAATGCTCCTGACCTTGGCAACTCACCTTCCACGTCGGAAATCATCACCCTGCATCTGCGCGACGCCATTGTTGCCGGGCACTTCGCTGAAGATGAGCCGATTCGCCAGGACGATATCGCCCGCCAGTTCAATGTCAGCAAGATCCCCGTGCGCGAAGCCCTCAAGCGGCTCGAAGCCGAAGGCCTGGTGATGTTCCAGCGTAATCGCGGGGCTATGGTCACGCGAATTTCCGAAGCCGAACTGGCGCAGATGTTCGAGGTGCGCATGCTGCTTGAAGACAAGTTGCTGCGCCTGGCCATCCCCAACATGACCGAAGAGACCTTCGCCCGCGCCGAACGCATCTGCCAGGAGTTTGTCGGCGAAGATGACGTGGGCCGATGGGCCGAACTCAACTGGGAACTGCACGTCTGCCTCTACGAGCCTGCACAGCGGCCTTTCATGATCAGCCTGATTCGCTCGGTCAATGACAAGCTTGAACGCTACCTGCGCATCCAGATGAGCTTGTCGGCCGGCAAACACCGCGCCGACCACGAACACCGGCAAATCCTCGACGCCTGCCGGGCCGGTGATGTGGAGCTGGCTGTGGTGCTGCTGGACGAACACATTGCCGGGGTGTGCAAGACCCTGTTCGAGCACCTGCCGCAAAGTCATTGAGATTCGCAGGCAGACACAACACCTGCAGAGACTCTGCTCGCGGTCAAGCAAAGGCAATAACCAGACTTTAAACAGCACCCTTTTTTGTGGGAGCGAGCCTGCTCGCGAAGCAGGCGACGCGATCTTTCTGGTAAACCGCAGTGATGCCTTCGCGAGCAGGCTCGCTCCCACAGCGGATTGGAGGCGTCACAGATCCCGACACCAAACAGACCGGCCGCCTCGGACGCTTTTGATCTGCACGCTCCTTCGACGTGCCCGCGGAGCAGGACCGG
>JBILYW010000657.1:0-2527 GCA_044377555.1 Pseudomonas sp. | reverse complement strand
CTACAGCCCGAGCGATATCGGGTTGAGCTATGCCTTTCCTACGCTGGCCTTTTTGGTCGGCGGTTACAGCTGCCGCAGCGCCTTGCAGCGGTTCAGTGGCCGCACGCTGTTGCCCTGGTTGCTGTTCACCTACTGCGCCAGCATGGCGGGGTTGTATCTGGTCGCCATGTACACCGAGCCGACACTGGCCACCTTGCTGATTCCGTTCTGCCTGATGGCGCTGGTTAACGGTGCGAGCTATCCGATTGTGGTCGCGAATGCGCTCATGCCCTTCTCGGGAAACTCCGGCAAAGCGGCCGCCTTGCAGAATACCCTGCAGCTCGGGTTGTGTTTTGTGGCCAGCCTGCTGGTGTCGACCTATATCAGCCAGCCATTGCAAATCACCGTGGAAGTGATGCTGGCCACTGCGCCGCTGGCGGTGCTGGGTTACTTGATCCAGCGGCGCAAGGCAAACGCCGAAGCGCTTGCCACGTCCTGATCGCAGCG
The DNA here is from genome assembly GCA_044377555.1 of Pseudomonas sp. Classification (GTDB taxonomy): domain Bacteria; phylum Pseudomonadota; class Gammaproteobacteria; order Pseudomonadales; family Pseudomonadaceae; genus Aquipseudomonas. Next base: position 2,041 of record JBILYW010000657.1, on the reverse strand, counting down.
CGCTCAGAACTGGTTCAGCGGGATTTTCAGGTAGCGGATGCCGTTGGCTTCCGGGGCGGGCAGTTCGCCGGCGCGAATATTGACTTGTACCGCCGGCAACATCAGAACAGGCATCGCCAGGGTGGCATCGCGTGTCGTACGCAGGGCCACAAAGCTGTCTTCACTGATGCCATCGCGCACATGGATATTGCCGTCGCGCTGTGCCTGCACGGTGGTGCTGCACCGGGCCTCGCGCTCGGGCGGCGGGTAGTCATGGCACAGGTAAAGCGTGGTATCGGCTGCAAATGCCAGCAACCGCTTGATTGAGCGGTAAAGCTGGCGGGCATCGCCGCCCGGGAAGTCACAGCGGGCAGTGCCCACATCGGGCATGAACAGGGTGTCGCCGACAAACAGCGTGCTGCCTTCCACACAAAAGGCCATGTCCGCCGGAGTATGGCCCGGTACGCTCAGGGCGCGCGCCTGAAGCCGACCTATCTGGAATACCTCATCGGGCTCGAACAGGTGATCGAACTGCGAGCCGTCCAGTTGCAGCGCGGGTTCAAGGTTGAAGATGTTTTTGAACGCCCGCTGCACATCGCGAATACCGGCGCCGATGGCGATTTTGCCGCCCAGTTTTTGCTTCAGATAAGGCGCTGCCGAAAGGTGGTCAGCGTGGGCGTGGGTTTCGAGCAGCCACTGCGGGCGCAAGCCGTGCTCGATCACAAAGGCCGCGATTTCATCGGCGCTGGTGGTCGAGGTGTGTGCACAAGTGTGGTCATAGTTCAGTACGCAGTCGATAATCGCGCACTGACTGCCTTCGTGCTCAAACACTACATAGCTGTAGGTACACGAGGCGCTGTCAAAAAATGCCTGTATCCGAGGTTCCATAGTGACTGCCGTGGTTGAGTAAGCCCGCAACACTATAGAGCCTTGATGCCTGAAATTGATCCTGATGTTTTCAGGGTGTGTGGTCAGGCCTGGCGCTCGTGCTCTTCACGCTGGACCGAGGTTAGTTGTGTCGCTTGAGATTTTATTCGGAATTATGGTGGGTTTGATTCTTGGCCTTACAGGGGCGGGAGGCGGCATTTTGGCCGTTCCGGCCCTGGTGATCGGCCTGGGCTGGTCAATGACCCAGGCCGCCCCCGTGGCATTGATGGCGGTGGGGGCTGCGGCTGCGCTCGGGGCACTTGATGGTTTGCGCAAAGGGCTGGTGCGCTATCGGGCGGCGACCTTGATGGCCGTGCTGGGGGCGGGTTTTACCCCGGTGGGGCTGTATGTGGCTCACCGTCTGCCTGAAAGCGGGCTCAGCGCGTTATTCAGCCTGGTGCTGATCGCGGTTGCCGTGCGCATGGCGCGTCAGCCCCGCAGCCCGCAACCTCTGGCGCAAGCACCGGGTGACCAGGGCTGGGAACAAAAAAACTGCATGCTGGATGAAACCACCGGCCGTTTGAAATGGACGCTCAAATGCTCTGCAACCCTGGCGCTGGTGGGCTCGTTCTGCGGGTTGCTGACGGGGTTGCTGGGGGTGGGGGGCGGCTTTCTGCTGGTACCGGCATTCAGGCAACTGACCGATATCCGCGCTCACGCCGTGGTTGCCACGTCCTTGATGGTGATTGCCCTGATCTCGCTTACGGCCATCATCGGCGCGCTTTACAGCGGTGTACGCATCCCGGTCGAGGGAGTGATTTTTATCCTGGCCTGCATGGGCGGGATGCTGGCGGGTCGCGTGGTCGCGCCCAAGGTATCGGCGCAGGTGCTGCAATTGGGCTTCGCTGCTTTGTGTGTGCTGGTCGCCGGGGCCCTGCTGTACAAAACCTGGTTCCAGGCCTGAAAAAAGACCGGACACCCTGGGGTGCCCGGTCTTTTTGCGTGTGGCGTCAGGCGATATCGACCAGCACGATCTCGCTGTCTTCGATCGCCGTCACCCGCAGTACAAACTCATCCACCACGGCTACGCCATCCCGTGCATTGGCACGCAGGCCGTTGACCTCGATCACTCCCGTGGCGGGCACCAGATAGGCGCGACGCCCACTGTCCAGCCGGTACTCGGCGCTTTCGCCGG
>JBILYW010000125.1:0-7771 GCA_044377555.1 Pseudomonas sp. | reverse complement strand
CCGCGCGCGACACATTGGCGGTGGTGGTATCCAGCATGGCGGCAGCGGCCGTGAAACTTCCGGCTTCGGCTACGCAACTGAAGGCGCGCATATTTTGCAAAGTGTCCATGGAGTGCTCTCAAGGGGCGGTATAGGGGACAACGACAACCAGCAGCGGCAAATTGTGACATGAAGTTTCAGCCTTTACAGGCTGCTTTGCATTCGACTAACGGATTATCCCGAGAACGGTAATAAAGATTCACAGTTATGCCAGCTTATCGTTGCGCCTGCCAACCCATAGACTTCTCTGCCTCAAGTCTTATCCCCTCATGTCAGGAATTTGCAGCAGTGCAGCGTCGCATCAGCAGAGAGCTTAAAGCCCTCAGTGTTCTGGCTTTATCGTTAGCATTAAACGGCTGCATTGGTTTTGGTGGCATCGGTCCAAAAGACACGATGCTCCCTGCCAATAACCTGGCCACCGACGAGGCGATTCAAAGCGCCGCGAAAGACGCAAACTGGCCCAAAGCTCAATGGTGGCACGCTTACGGCGACCCGCAACTGGATGCCTGGATAAGCCTCGCAGTGCAGGGTAGCCCAACAATGGCAATGGCTGGCGCCCGTGTGCGTCAGGCCAGGGCCATGGCGGGGGTTGCCGAGTCGGCCGAATCGCTGCAAATCAATGGTGAGTCGACCCTCAAGCGCCACAACTGGCCGTCGGACCAGTTTTATGGCCCGGGCGCGCTGGACAACTCCACCACCTGGGACAACAACGCCGCTCTGGGCTTCAGTTTTGCCCTCGACCTGTGGGGGCGTGAAAGCAATGCCACCGAGCAGGCCGTGGACCTGGCGCACATGAGTGTGGCCGAAGGGCGTCAGGCCCGGCTCGAATTGCAGAACAACGTGATTCGCGCCTATATCCAGCTGTCGCTGCATTACGCCCAGCTCGACATCATCGAATCGACCCTGCACCAGCAAGAGCAGATCCTCGATCTGGCGCAAAAGCGTCTGGACGGCGGTATCGGTACCCACTTCGAAGTCAGCCAGGCGCAAGCACCGCTGCCCGAGATTCATCGCCAGATCGATGCCCGGGAAGAAGAAATCGCCCTGACCCGCAACCAGCTGGCAGCGCTGGCGGGTAAAGGTCCGGGCGAGGGCGCGCGTCTGAAGCGTCCGACCCTGGCCTTGAACACCGCCCTGAAACTGCCATCGGCCTTGCCTGCGCAACTGCTGGGGCAGCGCCCCGACGTGGTCGCCAGCCGCTGGGAAGTGGCGGCCCAGGCCCGAGGCATTGACGTGGCCCACGCCGGTTTTTACCCCAACGTGGACCTGGTGGGCAGTATTGGTTTTATGGCCACCGGCGGCAGCGCACTGGGGTTCCTGACGGGCAAGAAACTCAACTACAACGTCGGCCCGGCGATCTCGCTGCCGATTTTTGATGGCGGTCGTCTGCGCTCCGAGCTGGGCGTGGCCTCGGGTGGTTATGACATGGCGGTGGCCAGGTACAACCAGACGCTGGTGAATGCGCTCAAGAGTATTTCCGATCAGTTGATCAAGCGTGAGTCGATGGACAAACAGCAGGTGTTCGCCGCCGAGTCGGTCGAGGTCGCGCAGAAAACCTACGACATTGCCATGGTCGCCTTCCAGCGCGGTTTGACCGACTACCTCAACGTACTGAATGCGCAAACCCTGCTGTTCAAGCAGCAGCAAATCCAGCAGCAGGTCCAGGCCGCCCGCCTGAGTGCCCATGCCGAGCTGGTAACGGCCCTGGGTGGCGGACTTGGGGCTGGTTTTGACGTGCCCAAGGATGACCGTTATGTCCCCGACAAACCCCCGGCAGTCATGGCGCTGTTCAATCAATAAATCCCTGATGGCTAATTTTGAGAGCCTGTAGATGAACCACTTGCCCGCCCCGGTACGCTGGCTGTATTCCCTGGAATGGCGCCGTGGCTTTTATGAATGGGCACGCAGCGATGGCGTGACCTGGGTACATATTTTCAAAGTGCTGGTTGCGGCTTTTCTGACCCTGTGGCTGGCCATGCGGCTTGAGTTGCCGCAGCCGCGCACGGCGATGATCACGGTATTTATCGTGATGCAGCCGCAAAGTGGCCAGGTGTTCGCCAAAAGTTTTTACCGGTTTTTGGGCACCCTGACCGGTTCGGCGGTGATGGTCGCGCTGATCGCCTTGTTTGCGCAGAACACGGTGTTGTTTCTGGGCGCCATGGCGATTTGGGTGGGCATCTGCTCGGCCGGTGCGGCCCGTTGCCGTAACTTTCGTGCCTATGGCTTTGTGCTGGCGGGCTACACCGCCGCCATGGTCGGCCTGCCCGCGCTGGCGCACCCCGACGGCGCCTTTATGGCCGCGGTATGGCGGGTGCTGGAAATCTCGTTGGGCATTTTGTGCTCCACGGTGATCAGCGCCGCCATCCTGCCTAAAACCGCAGGCGCGGCGATGCATGACGCGCTGTACAAACGCTTCGGTGTGTTTGCCGGCTTTGTGAGCGAAGGCTTGCGCGGCCAGTCCACCCAAGAGGCCTATGAAGCCAGCAACGTGCGCTTTATCGGTGAAAGCGTGGGGCTCGAAGGCATGCGCAGCGTGACCGTGTTTGAAGACCCGCACATGCGTCGTCGCAGTGGCCGCTTGAGCCGTTTGAACAGCGAGTTCATGGCCATCACCACACGCTTCAATGCCTTGCACCAATTGCTCGCGCGTTTGCGCAGCCGTGGTGTGGTGGACGTGGTGTCGGCCATTGAACCGGAGCTGGAAATACTTGCCCGGTTGCTCGACACCTACGCCGGTCGTTCGTTGACCGATAAAGATGCGGTCTTGCTGGCCGAGCAACTGGATGCATTCAAGGCGAGCCTGCCGGGGCATGTGCGTGCGCTGCGGGTGAAGTTTCTGGAAAGCGGTCCGAGCCCCTCGGATTTTCTGGACTTCAACACCGCGTACGAGCTGTTGTTCCGCTTCGTTGACGACGTGCACAGCTACGCGTTGACCCACGCCTCGCTGGCCGACCACACCCACGAACGCGAGCGCTGGGACCAGCCCTTTATCTCGCAAACCAACTGGTGGTCGGCCGCCGCGTCAGGCATCCGGGCCGCGTTTATTCTGGTGGTGCTCGGCACCTACTGGGTGATGACGGCCTGGCCCAGCGGCGCCACCATGACCTTGATTGCAGCCGCCACCGTGGGCTTGTCGGCGGCCACGCCGAACCCCAAACGCATGGCGTTCCAGATGGCGTGCGGGACCTTTATCGGTGCGCTGGTGGGCTTTGTCGAAATGTTCTTCGTGTTGCCCCATATCGACGGTTTCCCGCTGTTGTGCCTGGTGCTGACGCCGGTGATCGTGCTCGGCTCGTTTCTCACCTCGCGGGCCAACTACGCGGGTGTCGGCCTGGGCCTGCTGATTTTTTTCAGCACCGGTTCGGTCCCCGACAACCTGACGATTTACAACCCGTACCAGTTCATCAACGACTACATCGCGATGGTGCTGGGCATGCTGGTTTGTGCCGCCGCCGGGGCGATTATCCTGCCGCCCAACAGCCGCTGGCTGTGGAGCCGTCTGGAGCAGGACCTGCGCGAACAAGTGGTGTACGCCATCAGCGGCAAACTGCGTGGCCTGAGCTCCAGCCTGGAAAGCCGCACCCGCGACCTGATGCACCAGGCGTATGGCCTGGCAGCCGGCAAGCCGCAGGTGCAACGCGAACTGTTGCGCTGGATGTTTGTGGTGCTGGAGGTCGGCCACGCAATTATCGAATTGCGCAAAGAGCAGGCGATCTTGCCGATTCACCCGGCCTACGCCGAGGCCCAGCCCTGGCGTCAGGCCATCCGGGTGATGGGCCGGGCGCTGGTGCGGCTGTTTATCGCCCCCAGCGAAAGCAACCTGGAGCGTGCGCTGATTGCCGTCGATCACGCCATCGGCCGGGTGCAGTCCACCGATGAGCCGTTCGCCCGCAACTTCGACACCTCGGCACTGGTTCGGGTGCAAAGCTACCTGCATTTCATCCGTACATCACTGCTGGACCCGCAATCGCCGCTGGCCGCTTACGCCCAGCCGCAAGGACTTGAACATGCCTCGTGAAATCGCCTTCCACGGCGTCTACATGCCCACCATGACCCTGATGTTTTTTATCGCGGCGGGGTTGGCATGGGGCTTTGACCGACTGTTTTCCGGCTACGACCTGTACCGCTTCTTCTGGCATCCGGCGCTGTTGCGCCTGAGCCTGTTTGCCTGTCTTTTTGGCGCCATGGCGCTCACTGTTTACCGTTGAGACCGATCCGATGAAAAAGTTTTTCAGCCTGCTCGCCACCTTGCTGGTTCTGGCCCTTGCGATATGGATCGGCCGCACCCTCTGGGAGCATTACATGAACACCCCGTGGACCCGTGATGGACGGGTGCGGGCCGATATCATCAACGTTGCGGCCGACGTTAACGGCTACGTGACAGGCGTGCCGGTCAAAGACAACCAGTTGGTGAAAAAGGGCGACGTGCTGCTGGAAATCGACCCTGAGCATTACCAAATCGTGGTCAAGCAAGCGCAATCGCTGGTGGCGTCCCGCAAGGCCACCTGGGAGATGCGCAAGGTCAACGCCCATCGCCGGGCGGACATGGACAGCTTGGTGATCTCCCGCGAAAACCGTGACGACGCCAGCAACATCGCCGACTCGGCCCTGGCTGACTACCAGCACGCGCTGGCTCAGCTTGACGCGGCGCAGCTCAACCTCAAACGCACCAAAGTGCTGGCTACCGTTGACGGTTACGTGACCAACCTCAACGTGCACCGCGGCGACTATGCGCGGGTGGGAGATCCGAAAATGGCCGTGATCGACAAGGATTCGTTCTGGGTTTATGGCTTCTTCGAAGAAACCAAACTGCCGCACATCCGTGTGGGCGACAAAGCCGACCTGCAGATGATGAGCGGCGAAGTGCTGAAGGGGCATGTGGAAAGCATCTCGCGCGGTATCTACGACCGTGACAACCCTGAGAGCCGTGAGCTGGTGGCTGATGTAAACCCGACGTTCAACTGGGTACGGCTGGCGCAACGTGTGCCGGTGCGCATCCACATCGACGAAATCCCCGATGGTTTCCTGCTGGCGGCAGGCACGACCTGCACTGTGATCGTGGAGCAGGACAAAGCCGAGTAATCCCGACGAATCTGTGGGGGCGGGCTTGCTCGCGATGCAGACGGCACGGTTTTTCAGGTAAACCGCAGTGATGCCTTCGCGAGCAGGCTCGCTCCCACAGGTTTAATCCGCGCCAAACGTCTCATGCAAATGGCGCCAGAGCACCTTGCCGCCAGCGTCCTTTTCAAACACAACGGTGGCACGGCGATCAGTGCGGTTGCCGTTGTGTTCCTCTTGCAACTCGCGGTAGCTGACCACCGCGCCGTCCGGGTACAGGGCAATGCCCTTGAACTCGCTCAGGGTGATTTTCAAGCCCGGGCGCGCACCGCGCAGTTGTTCAAACAGCCCGTCTACCCCGTCGATATCCAGCACTTTGCCGCTGGGGGTAATCATCGAAAACTGCGGCGAAAAACGCCCCAGCAAGGTCGGCAAGATGCCGGGCTCAAGCCCCGAAAACCAGCCTTCAATCTCGACATGGGTTTCGGTCACAAGGTCAAAGTAGCGCGCAAAATCAGTCATCAGAATCTCCAGGTCAGGGTGCTAGCAAGGCCAGCACGCGGGATGTATCAAGGCGTAGCACGGGGATGAGGGGCACCAGCGTCAACCCGCAGCCGATGGCAAAGCATAGGGCAAAGGCGTGGGGCGTCGAGGTGATCGTGGTCAATGCGCCAAACAAGGCCATCATCAATGCCGGGCCGAGCAAAAAGCTCAACTGACGATTGATATTCCACAGCGCACTGGCGGGGCCCATGTGTTGGGGGGCGATGTCGATAAACGCCGTGTTTTGCGCAGTGCTGCTGCTCAGGCTGCCACCAAAGCCCATCAATGCGTACAACGCCATCGGCAACAGCAGGTCGGTGTTTTGTACCTGCATCAACAGTGCAATGCCCAGGGCCTGGGCACTCATGCCCAGCAGCAGCAAGGGCTTGGGGCCGACACGGTTGAACCGGTAGCGGCTCAGGGTGATGCCCAGCGCCGAGGCCAGGGCCCACGGCAACATCAGGGCGCCGGTTTGCGTGGCGCTAAAACCCAGTTGGTGCAGATACAAAATGCTCACCAGTTGCGTGCCGATAAAAATCCCGGGGATGAACAGGTACGTGAGCATTGCCACCTGCAGCGGCGGGCCTTTGAGCAAATGCCCCATCAGCGCGGCGCCAGCCCTCAGCCCGGCCTTGTCCAGGCGCGGCGGGTGTGGCGGCCGTGGTTCGGTTTTGAGCCAGCAGGCGGCCAGCAGCAGCGTCAGTAAAGCCAGCGGCAAATTGGCGTAAAACACCCAGCGCCATGACAGTGTCTGCACCATCCAGCCACCCACTACCGGCGACAGGGCAGGCACCAGCAGCGCCACGAGCAAAATCACCGAGGTCAGGCGGGCGCGTTCGCGAACCGGAAAGTGCCGATACGCCATGGCCTGGCCGACCGGAATCAACAGCCCGCCGCCCAGCCCCTGCAGCAGGCGCCAGCCAATCAGTGCCTCGATCGACGCCGCGTGTGCCACGCACCACGACGCCAGGCTGAACAGCACCAGCGAGATCACCAGCAGGCGCTTTTCGCCAAACACTGCCGCCAGCCACACACTGGGCAAGATGATCAGGATCAGGCCGAGCATGTAAGCATTGCCGATCCAGGCCAGCTGAGTGACCGATGCCTGCAGTTCCTGGCTGATATCGGGATAGGCAATCGCGGCGGCGAACATGTTCACCAGGTCCAGCGCAAAGCCCAGCAAATACACCAGTGCGATTTTGTTGCGATAGGCCATGGCCGGCTCCTTGATCAGAGGCCGAACAGTAGGCGGCTTTTGCGGCTAGAGGAACGCCGCCCGTGCTGCTAGATTGTCAAAATTATTTTGACAATTGGCAGGTTCGCAGATGGTCAGCCTCGATCGATTCGACACTTTCAAAGCCGTGGTCGAAGCCGGTTCACTCACCGCAGCGGCCGATTTACTGGGCCAGACCCGTGCCGTGGTCAGCTTTAACATCAAGCGGCTGGAGGCCGAACTGGGCGTCACCCTGCTCACGCGCAACACTCGGCGGCTGGCCCTGACGGAGGCGGGTGAACGTTTTTATCTGCATTGCGTGAATATGCTGGAGGCGGCCCGGCTGGCCATTGATCAGGCGCGCAGCGAACACACCGAACTCAAAGGCACGCTGCGCATCACCACCACGGTGGAATATGCACTGGCCAAAGTGGTGCCTGCACTGGAGCTGTTTCGCGCGTTGCACCCCGACCTCAACGTGCACTTGTCGACCTCATCGACCCATGCCGATCTGATCTCCGAGCGTTTTGACGTAGCGCTGCGGCTGGGCCGCGTACTCGACTCCAGCCATCGTGCGGTGCAGTTGAGTACCTTCGACATTTTGCCTGTGGCTTCACCGGCGTTTGTGGCCGGCGTGCCGCGTGTCAACAGCGTACAAGCCCTTGAACAGACGCCGTGGCTGGAACATGGCCGGGTAGGGGAGTTGAGTATCACCGAGGTGAGCAGCGGCACGGTCCGGCCCTGGCAACCCAACCCCGCCAAGGCAGGGATCAAGGCTGACAACTCATCGGTACTGCGCGCTTTTGCCCTGGCCGGGCAGGGTGTGGCGATCCTGCCTGACTGGCTGATCGGGGACGATTTGCAGGCGGGGCGCCTGATTCATTTACTGCCCGGCTGGCAATTTACCCGTCAGGGGGT
>JBILYW010000656.1:0-2529 GCA_044377555.1 Pseudomonas sp. | reverse complement strand
TTGACCATGGTCGCCGAGTGCAAATAAGCCGATACGGGGGTGGGCGCCGCCATTGCGTGGGGCAGCCAGAAGTGAAACGGGAATTGCGCACTTTTGCTCAAAGCGCCGATCAGGATGAGCGGGAGCAGGATCGGATACAGGCTGTGGGCGCGAATCTTGTCGCCGGCAGCCAGCACTGCATCCAGATCATAGCTGCCGACGACATGGCCGAGCAGCATGACCCCCGCCAGCAGGCACAACCCCCCGGCGCCCGTGACCATCAGCGCCATATAAGCGCCGCGTCGGGCATCCGAGCGGTGGTGCCAATAACCAATCAGCAAGAATGAAAAGAGGCTGGTGAGCTCCCAGAAAAATACGATCTGAATCAGATTGCCCGACAGCACCAGGCCGAGCATGGCGCCCATAAACGCCAGAAAAAAGGCGAAGAAGCGCGGCACCGGGTCTTCGGGTGACATGTAATAACGGGCGTACAGCGACACCAGCGTGCCGATGCCCAGCACCAGGATCGAAAACAGCCAGGCGAACCCGTCCAGGCGCAGGACAAAATTCAAGCCGAGACTGGGCAGCCACATGAACTCTTCACGAATCACCCCACCATGGGCGATTTGTGGATAGAGCAGGGCTACTTGAACTGTACCGATCAATGCAATCAGACCGGCCAGCAACGATTCACTGTTACGGGCGTTGTGCGGCAAAACAGCCGCCAGACAGCTGCCGACAAAGGGCAGAAGCAGTAGAACTATCAGGGACATAGGCTTCTAATCTGCAGGAGTTTGTAAGCGATCATACGTGGCGAGTTGCGGATCACCAACAGCGAACCTGTGGCTGAATCCTACAAAGTCTGTCGATAACCGGTAAAGGTTTCCTTCAGTTCTCCTCTCGTATAACCGCTTGCGAGTAAGACTATTCGTATTGCTTTTCAGATCTTCAGCATTAATCGCAGGCTTGATCCCCTTGTTTTTCCTGGGGGTCGTCGCGCTTTTTGCCTTTGATTTTTAACTCACTCACGATCACCGCTGCAACAATCAATACCGCGCCCAGCAATGCGATACCGGGCAGGCGCTCACCGGCCAGACGCCCTGCGATACCGGCCCATACCGGCTCGCCCGCGTAAATAAGCGTGGCGCGGGTGGGTGAAACGCTTTTCTGGGCCCAGTTCATGGCCACCTGAATCACCGCGCTCGCGGCACCCAGGCCCACCGCACTGGCTAACAATAGCCATGAAAAGTCAGGTATGGCTTCTTGTGTGGGCACAATCATCAAAAACGCCAGAATAGAAGCCGTACTCAACTGCACCACGGTGACCCGGCGAACATCGACTTTGCCGGCGTAGGCACTGATCAGGATGATTTCAGCCGCTATGGCAATGGCACTGATCAGCGTGGCGATTTCGCCGGGGCTGAAATCCAGGGATGCACCGCCAGGGCCGGACAACAGCATCAGCCCGGCAAAGGCCAGCATGATCCCCAGACTGGGCATCAACCCGGGCCGGCGCCCCAGCACCAGCCACTGCAGTAACGGTACAAAAGGCACGTAGAGCGCAGTAATGAAGGCCGACTGGCTGCTGGGGATGGTCTGCAGCCCAATGGTTTGCAAACCATAGCCAAGCATGATCGACACCCCGATAAACATCCCGGCCTTAAGCTCGAACAGAGTAATGCCGCGCAGGCTGCGCATTGAAAACAGGGAGACGATGATTGCCGCAGCGGCAAATCGCAGCCCCACAAAAAACATCGGCCCGCTGGCCGTCAGCGCATGCTGCACCAACAAGAAGGTGATGCCCCACACCATGGTGATCAGGATCAGCACGCATTCCGCTTTGCTGAAACGGGAAGTCAAAGACATCAGGCTGAAAGATTTCAATGGCGTCGCAACCTTGCGTGTTACAGGAGGGGAGACGCACAATGCGTCAAAGCTGGGCAGTATACTGCGCAGCCCCACAAGGTGAGCAATATAGTGCCCAAAGAAAATTCACAACGTGCGTCCGTTTTACAGCATGTGAGCCAGAACGTGCGCCGCCTCAGGTTGTTGGCGCATCTGAGCCAGAGTGCCTTGGCAGAACTTTCTGGCGTGAGTCGGCGAATGCTGGTGGCCATAGAGGCGGGCGAAAAGAACGTCAGCCTGAGCACCCTTGATCGGGTGGCGGAGGCATTGAATGTAGCGTTCAGCGACTTGATCCAGGCGCCGGGCTCACCCGACCCGAGCCGCATCAACGAAGTAGCCTGGACGGGCGAGAAGGTGGGGAGCAAAGCAGTACTGCTGTCCAAGGCCACCGCCACGCGGGAAGTTGAACTGTGGGAATGGACCCTGGCACCGGGCGAGCAATACCACTCCCAGGCAGATGCCGAGGGCTGGAGCGAGCAGCTGTACGTGATCGAAGGTTGCCTGACCTTGCTGATAGACGACCAGGCGCTGCGTTTTAGCGCGGGGGAGTTTTACATGTACGCCAGCAACAGGCCTCATGCCTACCGCAACGAGGGGGAAGGAATACTGCGGTTTGTGCGCAATGTCGTGATCTAAAAACAGGGG
>JBILYW010000124.1:0-7780 GCA_044377555.1 Pseudomonas sp. | reverse complement strand
TTGGTCCCCGTGTCTTCGACCCATCCAGCATTTGCGATTAAATCGAATAGCCCTGTCGTGAATGGCGCCAAGGACTAATCGCCGATGCCGAGAGCCGCTGCAGCCAGTTTCGCCACTGCAAGGTTGCTGCCCGGTTCAACGTCGTCTTCGAGCATCCAGGTTACCGACAATCCAGTCCATGCGAGCACCCATTGCAGTAGTCGCTGGCGATCGATGCCGGAGGCATTTGCGACGATTTCGATCCGACTCTCGAAGCATCCCGGTGCCAGAGCACTTTCACCGTCGGGATTGCAGAAGATGTTTGCATAATCAAAACCCCGCTCGCCGTACAGTCCCTTGGGATCAATGGCGAGCCAGCCGGAAGGGCCGAAATCAAGTACATTGCCATGGTGGATGTCGCCATGCAGTACCGTGATATCACGCGGGGCAGCCAGGAGCTCGCGTGCGGTTCTTGCGCAGTGTTCAAGGATGCCGCCGTGCTTCGCCGCTCCGCTCCATAACGCTTTGAACCATTGCTCCAGCGGAACCAGGGCGGGGACTGGCTTGGCACTTGGTGCATGCAGGCGAGCGGCTACCGTACAGAGGATGCGAGTAGCCTCGTCGTCCCGGCCGCAACTCACCATCTGCAGAAGCGAGGACGTGCCTTGCGCGCGTTTCATAAGCAAGGCCTCGCCATCATGGGCGAGAATGGGCGCCGCACCATTGCCGTTCCACCAAGCCATGAGCAATGCGCCAGCTTGTTCCTCTGCTACTTGCGAGATTTTGAGCATGGCGGGTATGCCGCGTTGGCGGACGGGCAGCAGATTGCCGTTCAGCGAGACAAAAGCTTCGCCATCAATGGTCAGATCCCATCGTTTCAAATATTGATCAAACATAAATTCACTAAAATCCAGCGCATTGAAAAATGAGAGGTACAGGTTTTTTTAGTGGCCAAAAAACAATCCGAAACTTGAAATATGATCCTCCAGACCTGCACCTTTCAGCCGGTCACGTCTAGTTTGTCGGAGCTGAAAACTTTTGAGAGTGGCTGAGCGAAATGACAAAACAGACGGCACGTTACATCTTGATCACAGGTGCGGCAGGTACCGGCACCACCACCTTAGCGGATGCTTTAGCAAAGGAGCTGAGCACAACTCACCTGGAAGCAGATGATTTTTTGTGGCTGCCCAGTAACCCTCCATATCAGCATCTGGCAGACAAAACGCAACGAGGCGAGCGCTTGCTACAGGACATGCGCTCTCATGGCCGAGCAGTGGTTGCAGGATCAGTGATGGGCTGGGGTCAACCGCTTGAGAGCGAGTTTGATCTTGTGGTGTTCCTTTATCTTCCTGTTGAACTCAGATTAGAGAGACTAAAGCGCCGAGAGGTGAAACGCTTCGGTCAGGCAAAGCCGGAGTTTCTGGCTTGGGCAGCTCGGTATGATGAGGGAGGCGTCCCCGGACGTAGCTTGGCAAGGCATCAGCAATGGCTGTCTGCGCTTACCTGTACTGTCTTGAAGCTTGAGGGGGATATGTCCGTTACAGATCGGGTACGGCAAATACTGGATGCAGTCGACGGACTGAACCACACACCTTCAGTCCGGTTACCACTGATTGAATGAGGCAGGGGAGCCGCGGCGCTGAGGCCGATGCAGGCCCCGACAGCTGACGGGGCCTGCCAGATGGGATCAGAACGCCAGGCCGACCTTCATGCCGAACTCGTCACGCTTGAGTTTGGTGTTGTCGGCAACCGGCGAATCCTCGTCGATCTTGTACTCCGAACGGGTGTAGTACACACCTGCATAAATCGGCATGGCGCCCTTCTGGTTCATCAGCAGCGAAACTTCTGCGTACGGGTTGGTACTGTCTTTCATGTCGACGCTATCGCTGCCGAAGCGGTCGACCTTCAGGCGTGCGCGGCCATCGATAGAGTGACGGGCACCCACCTCTACGCGCAGGGTCGAGGTGTCGAACTGGTGGTTGTAGCCCAGCGCTGCCTTGGCAAATGGCGATTTCAGGGTCAGTTTTGTGTCCAGATTGTTGATCTCAGGCTCGAAACGGGTCCAGCCGTAACCACCACCGACTATCACGTCGACGAAGTTGCGCGCGTCCAGCGCGGCGCGCCAGCCAAGGTCGAGGTCGACCTGGGCTTCCTTGAGCTTATGGTCATTTTTCTTGCTGTATTTGACTTCACCACCGATCTGGTAGATGAAGCCGGACTCTTCGGTCATCTTGTTGCCAAAGTTGGCAAAGACACCGCCTTGGCCCATATCTTCCTTGTCGGACTCGCGACCGCCTTCGAACTTTAACTCGCTGTAAGAGCCCAGTAAGCCGATGGTGAAGAGGGGGTCGGTGCTTGGGGCGGCCATCACTGCCAGTGGTGCGCTGGACAGCGCAAGGGCACAGGTGTGACGCAGCAGTTTTGCAGTAAGCATTGGCGAGTGTCTCCATGACGTTGATAAAAATGTTTACGAGCGTTTAGGTACAGCGGCCCTGAAAAGTTCAGAAACGATCCATGAGAAGCTAAAACCTGCCCCGAATCAAGTTTTGATGCCGCCGGCCCGCAGCAGTCTTTTTCTGTCCTTGAAGCCGTTGTGCTTGCTCTGAATTGCTTTTGGTTTGTGTTCGTTCGGCAGGACGCCACGGGCGGGGTAAAAACAGAATTGCGGTGCAAAAAACAAAGGGCCTGCACGAAGAATCTCATGCAAGCCCTTGATTTGTATGGTGCCCGAAGCCGGAATCGAACCGGCACGTCCTTACGAACGGGGGATTTTAAGTCCCATGCGTCTACCAGTTTCGCCATTCGGGCGGTAGCGCTGTAAAGCGGGTCAGGAAGGCCGGTGCTTTAACGATCAAAGTACTCAGGGCCTGCGTGACAGGTGGACGAATATATAGAGCCTGCGCCGATGAGGCAAGGTCGATAACGTCCATTCAGGTACATTTTTTTGTTCGATGCCTGCCTAAAACCGTCGAAAAATCATAGATATATAAAACCTCGCGGGCTTCGTGTCGGTAAAGCGCGGGTTTCGCGTGAGGCAAATCCTGCGCCTGCATTGATCTGGATCAGGGCGCTGATTTCTCTGTTGGCCGATATCTGCGGGCTAAGCTAGGGTCTGTTGACGTTTGGTTGTGAGCCGCGTTGCTCGCAGCTTATTTGGAACAACCCAACCACGCTGCTCGCGTCTTGCCCTGCACCACATGGGCTATCGGCGCGGCCACAACCAAGCGTCAACAGACCCTAGACTGCTTGCACGACGGATACAGAAGTGGATGTGATGAATACGAGTGTGATTTATGCATTGGCTGCAGCGGCGCTGTTTGGTGCCAGTACGCCACTGGCCAAACTGCTGGGCACCGAAGTACCGCCTGTGATGCTGGCCGGGTTGTTGTATTTGGGCAGCGGCCTGGGGTTGTTGCTGGTGCGCTGTATCCGCGATCGCGGCTGGACGGCGTCCGGGCTGAGTGCCAGTGAGTGGCCGTGGCTGGTGGGGGCTATCGTGTTTGGCGGCATCTTGGGGCCCGTGGCGCTGATGTTCGGTTTGACCCTGACCAGTGGCGCGACCGCGTCCTTGATGCTCAATCTTGAGCCTGTGCTGACAGCCCTGTTGGCGTGGGTGGTGTTTAAAGAGAATGCGGACCGGCGGATTGTACTGGGCATGCTGGCAATCATCGCCGGGGGCGTTGTGTTGTCGTGGCCGTCCGGCACGGCAGCCGCGCAGGAGTTGTCCTGGCTCGGTCCTCTGGCGGTGGCGTTTGCCTGTTTTTGCTGGGCGGTTGATAACAATCTGACGCGCAAGGTGTCCGCTTCTGATGCGCTGTTTATCGCAGGGGCCAAAGGCTTGTTCGCGGGGCTGGTGAACTGCGCGATCGGGTTGACGCTGGGTGCCAGGATTGCTTCGTTTGACGTGCTGGCCCCGGCCTTGTTGATCGGCTTTCTGGGCTACGGGGTGAGCCTGGTGCTGTTTGTTCTGGCATTGCGTGGCCTGGGCGCGGCGCGGACCGGGGCGTACTTTTCGACAGCGCCTTTTCTGGGGGCTGCGATTGCCATCCTGGTGCTGGGGGAGTCGGTCTCGCTGCTGTTCTGGGTGGCGGCGGCGTTCATGATCTTTGGCGTGTGGCTGCACCTCACCGAGCGCCATGAGCATCTGCATCTGCATCAACCGCAGGAACACACGCATCGCCACTCCCACGATGCACATCACCAGCATGAGCATGCAGAGGCTGTACCTGAGGATGTGTCCCATAGCCATGCACACCAGCATCCGCAGATCAGCCATAACCATCCGCACTTTCCGGATATCCACCATCGACACCGGCACTGAGTGGTAGATTGCGCGGGATGAACGGAGCAACACCCTCAATCCAATGGAGCGACAGCGTGCACATGTTTGAACACATCGATTTCAGTTACTTGCTCGCCACCTATGGCTATCTGGCCGTGTTTATTGGCTGTTTGCTGGAAGGTGAAACCATCCTGATTCTGGGTGGCATGGCGGCGCATCAACATGTGCTCAAGCTTCTGCCCGTGATCGGTTACGCCAGCCTGGCGGGGATGCTGGGTGATCAGGTGCTGTTCTGGGTCGGTCGTTATTTCGGTGCCCGTCTGTTGCCGCGCCTGCACAAGCAGCAGGCGACTATCGATCGGGTGACGCAACTGATCAACCAGCACCCCTCGGTGTCGATTTTTTCAGTGCGTTTTTTGTATGGCATGCGGCTGGTGGGGCCTATGGTGATCGGTGCGTGCAAGGTCTCGCCGCTGAAGTTTTCCTGCATCAATGCCTTGGGCGCGGCGGTGTGGGCGACGCTGTTTGCCTCGGGCGGGTATTGGGCCGGGGAGTTTCTGGAGCGCGCGCTGGGCGACCTCAAGCCTTATCGTTTGCCGATTGCGCTGTGTGTGATTGCACTGATGGTGGCCGTAGCCCTGGTGCGTCACTACCGGGCCAAACAACAGGGCCTCAAATCACTTTGACAGCCCGGCCGATAAATTGAATGGGCCCAGTGGGTTTGCCGAGCGGTGAGCCGTTGGGGCCTTCAAGGGTCAGCTCAAAGAGTTGGTCGGGCTCAAGCGGCGGCAGGCTATCCAGCGGTATGGACAAGGTTTGCCCCGGCTTGACCAGCCCCAGGGATACCGGGCCATCCCAGCCTTTGCCCTTGGTCCAGAATTCCAGCGCCTTGTCTGCCGGCACCTGCGCCATGCCCAGCGGAATCAGCTGGATCTGTTGGCGGTTGCTGGCCTGGACCACCCAGCCCGGCGCCTGGTTTTGTGGCGCCACCAGCACCACCACATAGGCGGGCGGGGGCACGGTCGGGGCCGTGGTCAACAACACCGTGCCCAGTACCAGCGTTGCGGCCAGCCCCGCTGCAGTCAGGCCGCGCCACAAGGGCAGCAGATTCCACCAGGAGGGACCGGCCGGCTGCCGGGCTTGGGGCGCGGGCTCATTCAATGCGTTGAGGCTGCGTTCGATGCGCGGCCACAGTTGTGCTGAAGGCGTCTGTGGCGGAACAAGATCGTTCAGGGGCAGCAGTCGTGCCTCCCAGCGCCCGACCGCCGCTTGCAGTTGGCCGTCATGGCGCAGGCGTTGCTCAATGGCGCGGCGTTGCGGCGCGTCGAGCGTCCCCAGTACGTACTCACCCGCCAGAGCGTCAAGCTCTGCCGGGTCGTTGTTGTCAGGTTTGAAAGTCATCCCATGCACTCGCGCAATGCGCTCAGGCTGCGTTTGATCCAGGCTTTTACAGTGCCCAATGGCGTGGCGAGTTTTTCGGCAATCTCGGCGTGGGTATAGCCGTCGACATAGGCATGCACGATACAGGTGCGTCTGGCCGGGTCGAGCTGCTCAAGGCAGCCATAAATCCGCTCGGCGCCGGTTTGCCATTCAAGTGCGTCCTGCTCCTGGTGCCGGCCATCGAGCGAGGCCAAAGGCTGTAACGCCAGCGCGCTGTCATCGCTGACCTGCAGCTCCAGACGGCTGTCGCGTACAAAGTTCAGCGCCAGGTGCCGGGTCACGCTGAAAATCCAGCCCCGGGCGCAGCCACGCTGAGGGTCGAAGCTGGCAGCGCGCATCCAGATCTTGATAAAAGCGTCGTGCACGATGTCTTCCGCCAGGGCGTTGTCGCGGGCAATGCGTTTGGCAACACCCAGCAAGCGCGCGCTTTCCTGGGCATACAGGGCCACGAGCGCCTGCCGTTCGCCGCGAGCGCAGGCAAACAGGCAGGCTTCATAGTCAAACAATGGCTCAGGTAGCGTCACTAGGGGGTGTTCTCAAGTCATTGGCCCGGGTTTCATCGAGGCAGCGTAGACGGTTTTCGCAACCGCCCACGGGTGCCTCATTGATTTAGCGGCTGGCCCAGAAGACATAGTCCGCCTGATACGGCACTGCTTGTTGCTCGCCCTTGTTGGCGGCAGTGCATTCGCTACCGGGTGCCACGCCGCCCTTGAGCGCGACACGCTGGATGTAGCTCACGCCGCTCATGGCGCCTTTACCTTCGGCCGGGTTGGCCTTGACCAGCTGGTAAGGCAAGTTGCCGGCGCCGGCAGGGGCTACTGCAAGCTGGGTACCCGTGACTCTGGAACCGTCCAGGGCTTGCCAGGTGGCGGGCGGGCCAAAGTAGGTGCCTACTTGTTTACCATTTGTGTCGTTGAGCTGCGCTTTTGGGCCTACAAAGAACCACTCCATTTGACCGGGCGCATTGGCTTTTTCTTTACATTCGTAAGTGATTTGCCCTACACCAACTGTCGTCATCGCCACCTTGTGACCTTCGGGAACCCTAATGTTTTCGGGTAGCCGGGACTGTGCATAGGCGCCCGGCGCCATCAAAAGCAGTGTGGTGGCAAGTGTCGCGCCGGCTTGGCTGATCAAGGTTTTTGCGTTCATGTACCTGTCTCCTGATGGGATAACAGCTCGTTGGCTGTTACAGGTACTACCCCCGGGGAGGGGGTTTGGATGCAGTTGCAAAAAATAAACATGAAAGGCAAAGTCCGGTAACCCGGTTGCGCGACTGAACCCTTGGCCTAAGCTCTGAATGACAGGCTCAACGTCAAGGGTTTCAAGGCATTGGCAACACGCCCGCGAAGCCGGTCCGATAATAAAAGGAGGTCTGGATGTTTATCCGATTATTGATCCTTGCCAGTGTGCTGGTAACAGGCACCGTGCAGGCTGTTGAAGTCCCCAACCCCCTTGATCAGGATCGTGGCAAGTTTCGCCCTTTGGTCATCGTTGCCCGTGAAGAGGCTGACCCGACGCTGGCGCACCTCAAAAAAGCCCTTGAAGACCCGGCCATCAAACAGGCGTTCGATGAGCGCAACATGGTGCTTTACACAATTGTCGGCATAACCGGCAAGCGTGACGGCAAAGACCTTGAGCCCCAGAGCACGATGTCGCTGATTCGCGGGTTGAAGCCGGGGATGATCATCGACAAGGCCAAAGTGATTCTGATCGGCAAGGACGGCGAGAAGAAGGTCGAGACCGCGGGCGACGTGGACCTCGGCGAGCTGTTTAAAACCGTCGATGCCTTGCCTGCGGCCGAAAAGGAAACCCAGGCCCCGGTAGTAGCCGAGACGCCAGCCAAGGGCAGTGCGGCGGGCAAGTCGACCAAGCCGGTAAAACCCGCAAAACCGGTACAGGCCCTGGAGGACTGAGGGTCGCTGAACGACAGCCAAAAAAAGGCCCGCTGGGGGGGCGGGCCAAATGGGATTCATTTAAAGGAGTGGATCCAATCTAGGCCAGACGATGTGAAAGTGATGTGAAAGCGATGTGTATAAAACGATGCAAATGTGTGTGGTCAAAATAGTAGCCATCTGTAGC
>JBILYW010000655.1:0-2532 GCA_044377555.1 Pseudomonas sp. | reverse complement strand
CAGGCACGCCAGGTCTTTGGTAATGCGGTACTTGAGCCAGAACCCGCGCCAGAAATCACCGTTCGGGCAGTCGATCAAAAACAGTTTGGGCTGATGATCGACCAGCAGGTTGCGCCACTTCAGGTCGTTATGGGTGAAGCGATGGCCGTGCATGGTCTTGGTATAGCGCGCCAGCTGGCGGCTGATGCAATCGACCCAGGTACGGTCCTTGAGCAACGGATCATGGTTGTCCGCCAGGTCCGACAAATCTCGGGTATTGGGCAGCTCGCGGGTGATCATGGCGCCACGGGAGTAGGCAAAGCCACTGCGCTCAAGACCCCAGGCCACAACCTCGGCCGTGGGGATGCCCCATTTGGCGAAACGCTTGAGGTTCTGCCATTCGGACTTGACCCGCGGGCGGCCCAGGTAGCGACGCAAGCCCTTGCCCGCACCGGTGTAACGCTTGACGTAGTAATTGACGCCATCACGCTCGACACGAATCACTTCAGACAAGGGGTCGCGGGTCAGGTGCTCGCCCTGCAGGGCAAACACGGCCTCCAGGCTGCCAAAATCAGAAGCGAGAGCACTGTAAGAAGGTTCCAGATTCCAACCCGCCATTACAGTGCATCCCCATAACGCAGTTTGCGTTCGTAGAGTTTGCTCGCCTTGCCTTCCAGCCACGCCAGCAGGCGGGCTTCTTCGCGCAGGATCTGGCGCAGCGGCATCTGGAAGTAACCGCGCAGGAAACGCAGTTTGTCCCGTTGCGTAAGGCCGATATCCAGTGCCGAAAAGTACAGGGCAGCCAGATCCTTGTTGCGCCAGCGTTTGCTGATGACCGTTCGGACTTGCGCACGATGCAGGTCGATGACGGACAGGCGCAAATCCCCGGCCGTAACCGGTTTGTCGGTGTGCAGCAAAAAGTGGCAGATGTAGCAGTCGCGATGGTTGACCCCGGCGCGGTGCATCATGCCGGTCATGCGCGCCACTTCGGCGATCAGCGCATGCTTGAGTTTTGGCGGCGGCGGCTGCTTGACCCAGTTGAGGCTGAAGTCTTCAAGGCTGACGGTCGGCGCCAGCTCTTCGGTGATGATGAACGAGTGCTGCGCGGCCGGATTGCTGCCCTTTTCGCCGTAAGCAACAGCGGTCATGGTGGGTACGCCGACTTCGCGCAAACGCTCGATCGCCCGCCATTCCTGGCCTGCGCCGAGTACCGGCAGCTTGGCCGTCAGCAGGTTTTTGAACACTTCACCCCAGCCAATGCCACGGTGGACTTTCACGAAAAAACCGTGCCCGTCGACTTCGGTACGCAAGGTACGTCGGCCGTCCAGCTCACGGTAAACCTCGCCTTCCAGGCGCTCGACTTCGGTGAACGCATCGCGTCCCGCCCACAAGCTCTTGAACGGTTCGGCAAGAATCAGTTTCATCAGTGTTGCTCCGCCAGAATCACATCCGCAGCGTGCTGCGGCATGCTGTAGAGGTCGGCCGTCTGTGCGTAGGCCAGGCCATTTTGGCTCCAGGCCGCGCGCGCAGCATCGTCGGACAACATGTGTGTCAGGTATTCATTGAGTTGCGCCTGCTCGAACGGCTCGTCCAGTACCCGGCCGCAATCGGCATCGCTAATGTAGTGGGCGTAACCGCAAACAGCGCTCACCAGCACCGGCAAGCCAGCGACCAGCGCTTCAAGCAGCACGGTGCCGGTGTTTTCGTTGTAGGCCGGGTGAATCAACAAGTCGGCGCCCAACAGGAAACGCGGGATATCACTGCGGCCCTTGAGGAACTGCACGTGATCGCCCAGCCCCAGTGTGGCGCTCTGCAATTGAAAGACTTTAGGGTCGTCCTGACCAATGACAAATAATTTAGTGCGCTTTTTAAGCTCGGCAGGCAAGGCCGCCAGGGCTTTAAGGCTGCGATCCACGCCCTTGGTCTTGAACCCGGAACCAATCTGCACCAGCAGCAGGTCGTCGTCTGCCAGCTTGAACTCGTGGCGAAACTCGGCCCGAATCCCGGCCGCATTGGCCGGTGCACGACGGTCCAGCGCAATACCCGGCGGCAGCAGATGAAAACGCTGCAACGGGGTGTGGTAATGCTTGATGAACAGAGGCTGCTGGACTTCGGAAATCATCAGGATTTCAGTCTTGGCGTTCTTGTCGAACACGGCCCGCTCGTACTCGGCAAAGTGCTTGTAGCGCTTGAAGAAGCGGTACATCGAGTGGCGCAGGTTCTGTGCCTTGTCTTCAAAGCAGCCGTCGGCTGCGTAGTACACGTCCAGACCCGGCATTTTGTTGAAGCCGATCAGGCGGTCCACCGGGCGTTTAGCCAGGTCGGCCTGCATCCAGGCGAGCATCTTTTCATTGCGGGTGTGATTGAAGAACGCCTTGACCGGCGCCACCAGCACTTCAAAACCCGGCGGAATATCGCCTTCCCAGATCATCGTGTACACACGGATCTGGTGCCCGCGTTTCTGACATTCCAGCGCAATGCGCATGAAATCGCGTTGCAGCCCGCCAAACGGGAAATATTTGTACAGCACAAAAGCCAGTTGCATCAGCGCAG
>JBILYW010000654.1:0-2538 GCA_044377555.1 Pseudomonas sp. | reverse complement strand
CTGCTCAAGCGCTGAGCAGGTGGGAGCTGGCTTGCCTGCGATGCAATCGACTCGGTCTTGCAGTTAAAACGCGTCGATACCATCGCGAGCAAGCCCGCTCCCACCTAAATCAGCAATCGGGCTTGTCTGCGTGACCGGACTGTTCAGCGCGCTATTGGGTGACGGCGCGTGGGATGTACTGAGCTGGATTGGCTTGGGCATTCCGGTGTGGGTCAGCGTACGGGCTGCTCAAGCGCTGAGCAGGTGGGAGCTGGCTTGCCTGCGATGCAATCGACTCGGTCTTGCAGTTAAAACGCGTCGATACCATCGCGAGCAAGCCCGCTCCCACCTAAATCAGCAATCGGGCTTGTCTGCCGTGTAACGACGCGCCGGGTTCACCGCTGCACCGAACTCACGCAAGGCCTTGGCACCGATCAGCAGCGGGTAGTTGAAGCTGCTGCGGTCGGTAAGGTTGACCTCTACCGTGCGTTTGACGTTGCCCAGGCACATCTCCAGATCGACTACCGGGCGCTTGGCGCTTTCGGGGACATCCTTCTCGTCGTCTTCATCAGAGCGGCTTTTGATTTTGCTGATGCGCGCCACCTTGTGCTCGTACACCTTGTTGCTCGCGCCCTCGGTCGCCAGCTGAAAGCGCACCCACTCGTCACCATCACGGGTGAAGGTCTGGATGTTCCTGGCTGACAACGACGCGGTCAGGGCGCCGGTGTCCATCTTGGCTTTAAGGGTCTCACCGATTTCCGGCAGCTTGATGTATTCGTAACGCCCGTAAAGGGTCGGCTCGGCGGCCATCACCGGCAACGCCAAGAGGGACAACAAGACTAGAACAGACTTCATGGAGGCAGTTTCCTTTTGAACGTGCAGGTTAGACCCTGAGGCCGGATTTGGTTCGATTGCTCGACGTGGCAACGGCTACAAAAGCACGTTAGACCACCACGCGTGAAACATTCGTCAGCACGCCGATTTGGCGTTCCAGACTGCCCTGCTTATCATGGCCAGCCCTTAAACGTTCAAGAGTTGCTTATGCGCCGCCTGCTCACCGGCTGTCTGGTCACCCTGTTATTGCTCTGTAACACCCTGCTCCTGTTCGGGCCCTTGATGCTGTTTGCCCTGCTCAAACTGGTATCGCCGGGCCGTCTGCGCGACTACAACTCGCGGGCAGTCATGTGGATCGCCGAGACCTGGTCAGAGATCGACAAACGTATTTTTGCCCTGTGCCTGCCCACCCTATGGGACATTCGCGGTGCCGAAGGCCTGAGCCGTGATACCTCATATCTGGTGATCAGCAATCACCAGTCGTGGGTCGATATCCCCGCTCTGATGCAGGGCCTGAACCGACGCACGCCGTTCTTCAAATTCTTCCTCAAAAAAGAACTGATCTGGGTGCCCTTTCTGGGCCTGGCCTGGTGGGCACTCGACTACCCGTTCATGAAGCGCTACTCCAAAGCCTTCCTGGCCAGGCACCCGGAACTCAAGGGCCAGGACCTCAAGATCACCCGGGCCGCCTGCGAGCTGTTCAAGCGCCAGCCGGTCACCGTGGTCAATTACCTTGAGGGCACGCGCTTTACCCCGGCCAAACGCGCGCTACAGCATTCGCCCTACACCTACCTGCTCAAGCCCAAGGCGGGCGGCGTGGCATTTGTGCTGGCAGCCTTGGGCGAACAGCTGGATGCCGTGCTCGACGTGACCGTGGTGTACCCACAGGCAAAGATTCCGGGTTTTTGGGCATTGATCAGCGGGCAGGTGCCCAAGGTGATTGTCGACATACAGACCCGCGAACTGGACGCGGCGTTATGGCAGGGAGATTACGAGAACGATCCGGTGTTTCGTGAGCATGTCCAGAGCTGGGTCAACCAGCTCTGGATCAAGAAAGACCAGCGCATCAGCACCTTGCGTGCCGAGCTCGGTTAATTCTTAGACGCCCCAGGCGCTACCCAGCTTGCCCAGCAGCGAAGTGCCGACGCCCTGGCCACCCAGGTACTGAAGAATGATCGGTGCGAATTGGCCGATCATGCCGCTGTCCATGCCCAGGGCTTTGAACGCGTCGTCCAGTTGTGCAGTGTTAGACACATTGCTGACCGCGCTGGTGGCAGCCGAGCTGACGCCATCGGACTTGCCCAGCAAACCGCCCAGCTGGCTCAACTGGCCCAGCGCACCCGCGCCGGACAATTTGCTGATGCCCGGGACTTTATCGGTCAATGCCGAATAGTCGGTCGGGGCCAATTGGTTCTTGGCCAGGCTCAGCATCGCACCCACACCGCCCGCAGCCTGTTCAGGCTTGACGTTCAGCTTGGACAACTCGCTCAACAGGCCTGCTGCCTGCAGCGACTTGTCCGTGCTCGCGCCATTGCCGTTGCCGCCCTGCACCTGAGCAGCGATACCCGCCACGTCGCTCATGCTGAAACCTGCAAACACCGGGCTTGCCGCCACAGTCATCAATGTTGCCAGTGCCACGCCGCTCAACTTTTTCATCGCATCAACCTCATAGAACCCAAAAACTGCCCCGCTTAACGGAGCAGTAAAACTGTGTATTTGACCCGC
>JBILYW010000123.1:0-7804 GCA_044377555.1 Pseudomonas sp. | reverse complement strand
GAGTGCTTCCCCCTGGCTGCGCTGCTGGGCGAGCGCGCCACCCGCACCGAACACCGCGCTGCTGAAGATACATTTTGCCTGCAACTGAACAAACCCGCGTTTATCAAACTTTTTGCCCTGTCCGATGAGTTCCGCGACTTTGCCTTGCGTGGCGTCAGCAGCCTGCTCGACAAGGTCAATCAACAGGTCCAGCAAAAAGCCGCCGAAACCCTGGGCACCCAGTATTCGCTCAATACCCGCCTGGGTGAACTGGCCATGCGTCACCCCGTGACCTGCGCCCCGGACACCGCACTGCGCGAAGCCGTGCGCCTGATGCATGAACAGCAAGTGGGCAGCATAGTCGTTGTCAACGAACACAAGGCACCGCTGGGGATCTTCACCCTGCGCGACCTGCGCCAGGTGGTGGCCAGCGGCGTCGAGGATTTCACCCAAGCCATCGAGCTGCACATGACCCCCGGGCCGTTTTACCTGAGCCCCGACCACAGCGCCTTCGACGCGGCCATCGCCATGACCGAGCGGCACATTGCCCACGTCTGCCTGGTCAAGGATCAGCGCCTGTGCGGTGTAGTGTCAGAGCGCGACCTGTTTTCCCTGCAGCGGGTCGATCTGGTGCACCTGGCGCGCACCATCCGCCACGCGCCACGGCTGGACACCCTGATCAACCTGCGCGGCGAAATCGGGCAACTGGTGGAGCGCATGCTGGCCCACGGCGCGTCCTCCACACAAATCACCCACATCATTACCCAGCTCAACGACCACACCGTATGCCGGGTTATCGAGCTGGTACTGGCCGACAAGGGCGATCCGGGTGTGCCGTTCACCTGGCTGTGCTTTGGCAGCGAAGGGCGACGCGAGCAAACCCTGCACACCGACCAGGACAACGGCATCCTGTTCGAAGCCAGGGACGCCACCCAGGCCGCAGAAATTCGCCAGCGCCTGCTGCCCATCGCACAACAGATCAACCATCACCTGGCAGCCTGCGGCTTCACTCTGTGCAAGGGCAACATCATGGCCGGCAACCCCGACCTGTGCCTGTCACGTACCGAATGGGCACGCCGCTTTGCCGCCTTTATTCGTGAAACCTCACCCGAAAACCTGTTGGCATCGAGCATCTATTTCGACCTGCGAGCGGTCTGGGGCGATGAACAGGGCTGTGCGCAACTGCGCCGTGGCATCCTTGAACAGGTGGCCGACAACCGTCTGTTCCAGCGCATGATGGCCGACAACGCATTGCGCCATCGCCCGCCCGTGGGGCGTTTCCGTGAGTTTGTGCTGGAGCGCAAAGGTGGCGACAAAGCCACCCTCGACCTCAAGGTCCAGGGCCTCACGCCTTTCGTTGACGGTGCGCGCTTGCTGGCGCTGGCCCACGGGGTTGAAGCCAACAACACGCTTGAGCGCCTGCGCCAACTGGTCGCCCTCGAAGTGATCGAACCGCTGGACGGCGCCGCGTATGAAGAGGCCTATCACTTTATCCAGCAGACCCGCATGCAGCAGCACCAACTGCAAACCCGGGAAAACCGCCCGTACTCCAACCGGGTCGACCCGGACAGCCTGAACCAGCTGGACCGGCGCATCTTGCGTGAAGCCCTGCGCCAGGCCCAGCGCCTGCAAAGCAGCCTGGCCCTGCGGTATCAGCTATGAACCTGCTGTCATGGTTATTGCCGCGCAAAAAACCGCAGCTCAGCCCTGAGCAGCAACAGCGCCTGCTGCAACTGCCGCCCGCATCGGGGTTGAGCGACACCACAATACGCAAGCAACGCTGGGTCGTGGTTGACCTGGAAACCAGCGGCCTGAACCTCAATCGCGATCAAGTGCTGTCGATTGGCGCGGTGGTGATTGAAGATGGCGCGATCGACCTGGGCCAGGCGTTTGAACGCACCTTTCTGCGCCCCGATGCCCCCCTCAACCCCAGCGTGCTGCTGCATGGGCTGGGCCCTGCCGCCATTGCCGCAGGCAGCGATCCGGCAGATGCCCTGCTCGACTTCATGGCCTTTGTTGGCGACAGCCCCCTGCTGGCGTTCCATGCGCCCTTTGACCAGCACATGCTTACCCGCGCCCTTAAAGACAGCCTGGGCTACCGTCTGCAACACCCGTTCCTGGATGTGGCGGCACTGGCCCCGATGCTTTGCCCCCAGGTCAATTTGCGCGACGCCGGGCTGGATCAGTGGGTCAACCACTTCAGCCTCCAGATCGAAGACCGCCACAACGCCAGCGCCGACGCCCTGGCCACTGCCGAACTGGCGTTGATCCTGTTCAGCCGCGCCCGCACCCAGGGCATCGACAGCCCACAGGCCCTGCAACAACGGCTGAACCAGTGGCAGCGACGCAAACAGGTGCACAGTTTTTAAAACCCCCGCCGCCTCTGTGGAAGCTGGCTTGCCTGCGATTCAGGCAACCCGGTACATCGCACACACCGCAACGATCCCATTGCGAGCACACCCGCTCCCGCCGAAAACCTGTCCGCCGATCCAAAGCCATTAACCCCTCATCCGATGAGCGTCAATTGCGTAGGACCATTCGCTCTGACACAATCGCGAATAATTATCGTTAGTTAAAACTTGCAGTCGGTGATGTCTTTGTCGTCAGTCCAAAACCCACACAGTGAGCTGGTTGGAGCGCTTTATCGCGACCATCGCGGCTGGCTGCTGTCGTGGTTGCGGCGCAACGTGGCCTGCCCGCAGCGGGCTGAAGACCTGAGCCAGGACACCTTTTTGCGCCTTTTGGGCCGCACCGAACTGCAAGCCCCCCGCGAGCCACGGGCCTTTTTGGCAGCCATCGCCAAAGGGCTGCTGTTTGACTACTTTCGCCGTGCCGCACTGGAACAGGCCTACCTCAACGAGCTGATGCTGATCCCCGAGGCCGAGCAACCCTCACCCGAAGAACAGCAACTGATCCTTGAAGACCTCAAGGCCATCGACCGCCTGCTGGGCAAGCTGTCCAGCAAGTCCCGCGCCGCCTTCCTCTATAGCCGCATCGATGGCCTGACCCACGCCGAAATCGCCGGGCGCCTGGGTGTGTCGGTGCCCCGTGTGCGCCAATACCTGGCCCAGGGCATCCGCCAGTGCTACATCGCTCTGTATGGCGAGCCGACATGAAGCCGGTCAGCTCAAAACCGGTCTCGGCCCAGGTGCTGGACGCCGCCATTGCATGGCAGTTGTGCCTGGATTGCGGCAATGGCAGCGACGTGGAACAGGCCGAATTCGCCAAGTGGTACAGCGCCAGCGACGAGCACGCCCGCGCCTGGCTGCAACTGGGCATGCTCGACCACCGCTTCAGCACTGCCAGCGTCCCGGCACGCAACGCCTTGCTCAAGGCCCGCACTGGCGTGCAGGAACGGGTACGCAAAATCGGCAGCGGCCTGGCCAGTGTCGCTCTGGCGTGCGGGCTGGCGTTGTTCGCCGGTAAAAATTACCTGCCGATCGATTACTGGATGGCCGACCAACGCACCGCCACCGGTGAACAGCGCCAGTTGCGACTGGCCGATGGCACGCTGCTGAACCTCAATACCCACAGCGCAGTCGATGTGCGGTTTGATGACTCGACCCGCCGAATCATCCTGCAAGAAGGCGAGATCATGGTTGAGACCGGCCATGGTGATCCCCGACCGTTTATCGTACAAACCCGCGATGGCAGCCTGCGCGCATTGGGCACACGGTTCATGGTCAAGCGCGAAGACGACGGCACGCGCCTGAGCGTGTTGCAATCGCGGGTCGAGGCGCATCCTGAAAACAGCGTCGAACAAACGATCTACAACGAAGGCCAGCAAGTGCTGATGCACCGCGACCGGCTTGGCCAGATGCTGGCCGTCAGCCCCGGGGCCGACGCCTGGACACGGGGCATGCTGGTACTCGACAACGTGCGCCTGGCCGACATGGTCAGTGAACTCAATCGCTACCAACGGGGCCACCTGGGTGTAGACCCCGAAGTGGCCGACCTGCGCATCACCGGCAGCTTCCCGCTGAACAACATCGAACTGGCGCTCAATGCCCTGATGCCGACCTTGCCGGTACAGATCCAGCAGCGCACGCCATGGTGGGTCACTGTCAGTCCCAAGCCTCTGGCGAACTGAATCTAAATTATTTTCAATCAGCCCTATCACTTTTCAGATCTCATTCGGCAGATAGGCATTGAGAAACATTTCCATTCAGGAACCCGCCGAATGTCCCGCACCCTCGACACGTTTTTGCGCCCCAGCCTGTTAGCCGTCGCCATTGCCTTTAGCGCCCCGCTGACCAGCACCCTGCTGATCGCCGCCGAGCAGGCATCGTCTGCGCGCAACTACAACCTGCCAGCCGGACCGTTGGCGGCCACCCTGAACCAGATCGCCAGCCAGGCCGGCATCACCCTGGCCATCGACTCGTCCCTGCTGGCGGGCAAAACTTCGGCGCCGGTAAACGGCCAGCTCGAAGCCACAACGGCACTGCGTGAAGCGTTGCGGGGGAGTGGGTTGCAGCTGCAACAGAGCGGTAGCGGCAGCTACACCCTGGTGCCAGTGGTTGAAGGCGCCTTGACGCTGGGCGACGTGAACGTCAACGCCAGTGCGGTGACAGAGGGCTCGGAAGCGGCCGGTTACGTCAGCGAAAACCTCAGCAACGTCGGCGCCCTGGGCGGGATGAAACTGCAGGACACGCCGTACTCCATGAGCGTGACCTCCCAGGCCCTGCTCAAAAACATGCAGGCCACCTCGCTGGATGACGTGTTCAAGCGCAACCCGTTCACTCAGATGTTTTCCCCCACCGGTGCGGGCTATGCGAGTGCCGTGAACATCCGGGGTTTCAGCGGCGCGGGTAACCTGAACATTGCCAACGATGGCCTGCGCTTCAGCACACTCGCGGACGCGGGCAACTATCTCGAAGAAACCGAACAGCTCGAAGTAATCACTGGCCTGACCGGCTTTTTGTATGGTCCCGCCTCGCCCGGCGGCCTGGCCAACTACGTGCTTAAGCGCCCGACCTACGAAAACTATCGCAGCGTGACCCTGGGCAATGCCGGCGGGGAGAACTATTACCTGCACGGCGACTTCGGCGGCAAAATCGACGATGAAGGCAAATTTGCCTATCGCCTGAACCTGCTGACTCAAGACGGCGAAACCGCAATCGACATGCAGAAGCGTCGCCGCGAGCTGATCAGCCTCGCCGTGGACTGGAACGTCAGCGACGACCTGCAAATCCAGTTCGACGCATCGCACAAGAAAACCCAGATCCGCGGCCTGACCAGCTATTGGTACTTTAATGACCAGGCTCTGCGTCCACGCGCTTCGCAGCTCGACAACAACAAGCTGTACAGCCAGAAATGGTCATTCTCGGATAACGAAACCGACAAGGGCGGAATTCGCGCCACGTGGCGCCTGAACGACACCTATACCCTGCGCGGCGCCATTGCCACCCAGAAGTTCACCGAAGAAAACACCTACACCGGCCCGACTGTTTCCAGCCCCGGGGTTTACACCCAGCCGCTGTACGCCTTCGCGCCGATTGAACATGTCGAGAACTCCGCCTACCTCTTCCTTGATGCGGCCTTCGATACAGGCGCCATTGGCCACAAGATGACCTTGGGTTATCAGGGCAACAACTCACGCATTCGTCAGTACGAAGACCATGTTCCCAGCTCCCCTCCGCAATACGTCGACGTGGGCGGCGGCCCCTTGCCGTTTGGCAGCAGTGAGCAAGTCGGTAAACCCAGCTACTCGATCGGCAATGGCAATCAGCGGCTGGCGAGCACCTCCGAAACCAATAACTTCCTGATCGGCGACGTCATCACGTTCAACGATCAATGGTCGAGCATCCTCGGCGTGACCCGTACCCAGATCAAGTCTTATGCCAATGACTTCGTCTACTCCACACCAGCGAAAAAAACCCGCTACGACGAGAGCAAAACTTCGCCCAGCGTTTCGCTTATCTACAAACCAGTGCCTTGGCTGACCACGTACGCGACGTACATTGAAGGGCTACAAGCAGGCGGAACGGCTCCCTGGAACGCAATCAACTCAGGTGAAATATTTGCGCCACAGGTCAGCAAACAATACGAAGTAGGTGCCAAGGCCACCGTGGGCGAAACGCTGTTTACCCTGGCCTTGTTCAATATCGAAAAGCCCAACGGCTTCCTCAACGAGACAATGATTTACACCGAAAGCGGCAAGCAGGTGAACAACGGCCTGGAGTTCAGCGTGACCGGCAAGGTCACACCGGAACTGACAGTAGTCGGCGGGTTTACCTTGCTTGATCCGAAGGTCAAGGACGCCGATTCCAAGGCCAACGATGGCAACGCCCCGGTCGATGTGGCCAAACAACTGGCCAAGGTCTATGCCGAATACGACATCAATACCGTCCCCGGCCTTGCGCTGACCGGCGGTGCGTTCTACACCGGCAAGCAATACACCGACGTTGCCAACGACTATCAGCTGCCGTCGTTCACCACCTTCGATGCCGGTGCGCGTTACCGCATGAAGATTTCGGAAAACGATCTGACCTTGCGCATGAACGTCAGCAACCTGGCCAACAAAGAATATTGGCTCAACAGCCATTACATTGGCGACCCGCGCACCGTGCAATTTTCGGCGCAGCTGGAGTTCTAAACCACTGTATTGAAATGTCCCCCGTGGGAGCGAGCCTGCTCGCGATGCAAACAACTCGGTGTACCTGACAAACCGGGGGAGATGCTTTCGCGAGCAGGCTCGCTCCCACAGAGACGTTATGGAGCTTCATGAAAAGCAAAACCATCCGCCGCTGGTCTTTTATCCACACCTGGACCAGCCTGATTTGCACCGCATTTTTGCTGATGCTCGCGCTGACCGGCCTGCCGCTGATTTTTCACCATGAAATCGATCACCTGCTGGGCAACAGCCCTGAGCTGCGTGAGATGCCAGCCGATACGCCGCGCCTCAATCTGCAACAACTGGTCAGCGCCGCCCAGGCCCACCGTCCCAACGAGGTGATGCAGTACTTCGGCAGTGAAGACGACGAACCCAACGCCGTCATCGCAATCATGGCCGCCACCGCTGGCACCGAGCCCAATTCGTCCCACACCTTTATGCTCGATGCGCGCACCGGCGAAGCGCTGGAGCTGCCGTCAGCCAACGGCGGAATCATGATGGTCATGCTGCGCCTGCACGTGGACATGTTTGCCGGGCTGCCCGGCAAGCTGCTGCTGGCCTTCATGGGGCTGTTGTTTGTGCTGGCAATCATCTCCGGCGCAGTGCTGTACCTGCCGTTTATGCGCCGCCACGAATTCGCGACCGTGCGCGCCGACAAGTCCACACGCCTGCGCTGGCTCGACCTGCACAACCTGATTGGCGTCGTGACCCTGACCTGGGCCCTGGTGGTGGGCGTGACCGGTGTGATCAGCGCCTGTGCCGACCTGATCATCGCCGCCTGGCGCACTGACAGCCTCAGCGCCATGACCGAGCCCTACCGGGGTGCGCCGCCACTGACGCACCTGGCCCCCGCCGATCGCCTGCTGGACATCGCCGACGAAGCCGCGCCCGGCATGCGCCCGGACTTTATTGCCTTCCCCGGCACCCGGTTCTCCAGCGAGCACCATTACGCGGTCTTTATGAAAGGCGGCACTCACCTGACTGCGCACCTGCTGACGCCGGTACTGATCGACGCCACAACCCTCAAGGTTACCGCCGTGGGCGAGCGCCCGTGGTACATGGACGCCATGGGCATGTCCCAGCCGCTGCACTTTGGCGACTACGGCGGCATGCCGATGAAAATCCTGTGGGCGGCCCTCGATCTGCTGACCATCGTGGTGCTCGGCAGCGGCCTGTACCTGTGGTGGGTGCGGCGACGCGCAGCCAGGGAGA
>JBILYW010000653.1:0-2540 GCA_044377555.1 Pseudomonas sp. | reverse complement strand
CAGTGATGGGTGACGGGATCGGTATCGACCCGCTGAACGACTGTTTGTTTGCCCCCTGTGACGGGGTGGTGGTGCATGTCGCCAAAACCGCTCATGCCCTGACGTTGCGTGCCGAAAACGGCGCTGAATTGCTGATGCATCTGGGCATCGACACTTTTGAGCTGCAAGGCGAAGGCTTTGAGCTGCTGGTAAAAAACGGCGCACAGGTCTACAGCGGCCAGCCGCTCATACGCTTCGATCTCGACTACATTGCACAACGCTGTAAAAGCCTGATCAGCGTGCTGGTGCTGACCAATGGCGAACAGTTTGAGTTGCAGTTTCTTGAGCAGAACACGGCCCAGGTCGGTGAGCCTTTGCTGCACGTCGTTGCGCGCCAGGCCGTCGGGGTAGCCGAGCTAACGGGCAACCCGAGCCTGCACGCCCAAGGCTGTGTGCGCATAACCCATAAGGGCGGGCTGCATGCTCGTCCGGCCGCCCTGGTGCGGCAAACCGCATTGGGGTTCAAGAGCGCATCGCGCTTGCACATCGGGGCCAACTCGGCCCCCTGCGACAGTATTGTCAGGCTGTTGGCGCTGGGTATCGGCGAGCAGGATGAGGTGCAGGTCAGCTGCGAAGGCGAGGATGCCGATGCAGCCCTGCAAGGGATTCTGGCCGCGCTGGGCAAAGTGCGGTCCACACCCGCACCGCACGTATCCACACCCGCACCGATCAGGGCCAGCAACCAACCGGGACAGTTGAGCGGTGTATGCGCTGCTCCCGGCCTGGCCAGCGGTCCGCTGTTTCATTTGGCCGGTGTGCAACTGCCGCCCGACCTCGGCAATCACATCCCGGAGCAACAAATACTGGCGCTGAATACAGCTCTAGAGCAGGTGCGCGGCGAAATCCAGCTCACTCTGATCACCGCCCGTGCGCAACGTCGGGTCGACGAGGAAGCGATTTTCGCCACCCACCTGGCCTTGCTTGAAGACAGTGCGCTGCTGCAGGCCAGCCATATCGCCATCGCCCAAGGCCGCGATGCCGCCCACGCCTGGAGCGAAGCCATCGAGCAGCAATGCACGATTTTGCAAGGCCTGGGCAGCACCTTGCTGGCCGAGCGCTCCAACGATTTGCGTGATTTGCAGCAACGGGTTTTACGCGCCCTGCTGGGCGAAAACCGGCAGTGCCAGTTTCCGCCAGGCGCCATCGTTGCCGCCTTTGAACTGACGCCCTCCGACCTGCTGATGCTGTGCGAGCAGAACGTCGCGGGGCTTTGCATGGCCGCCGGCGGTGCCACCTCCCACGTGGCGATTCTGGCGCGGGGCAAAGGCTTGCCGTGCCTGGTCGCCCTGGGCCGCGAGGTTCTCGACTTGCCCGCCGGCCAGCACTTGGTGCTCGATGCCGACAACGCCCGGCTGGAATTGGCGCCCACCGCCGAACGTATCGAACATGTCCGCCAAACCACCCTCGCCCGCCAGCAACGCTTTGCCCGGCAACAGGTGCGCGCCCATGAGCCGGCGCTGACCCGTGACGGCCTGCACATCGAAATCGCCGCCAACGTCGCCTCCAGTCATGATGCCGCCAGCGCCCACGCCAATGGTGCGGACGGGGTGGGGTTGTTGCGTACCGAGTTCCTGTTTGTTGATCGCAGCACTGCCCCCAATGAACAGGAGCAGATCACGGCCTACCAGGACGTGCTCGACGCCATGGGCGACAAGCCCGTGATCATCCGCACCATTGATGTGGGCGGTGACAAACAGCTCGACTACTTGCCGTTACCCGCCGAAGCCAATCCGGTATTGGGTCTGCGGGGCATTCGTCTGGCCCAACTGCACCCGCAGGTGCTCGACCGGCAGCTGCGTGCCTTGCTGCAAGTCAGCCCGGCGCAACGCTGCCGCATCCTGCTGCCGATGATTACCGAGGTGGACGAGCTGCTGCAGATCCGGCAGCGGCTTGATGCCCTGTGCATCGAGCTGGGCTTGAGCGAGCGTGCGCAGCTGGGGGTGATGATTGAGGTCCCGGCAGCGGCCTTGCTGGCTGAGCAACTGGCCGAGCATGCGGACTTTCTGTCCATCGGCACCAACGACTTGTCGCAATACACCCTGGCCATGGACCGCGACCATGCCGGGCTGGCCGCGCGGGTCGATGCCTTGCACCCGGCACTGTTGCGCCTGATTGCCCATACCTGCGCCGGGGCGGCCCTGCACCAACGTTGGGTCGGGGTGTGCGGCGCACTGGCCAGCGACCCTCTGGCCACCCCGGTACTCATTGGGCTGGGGGTGCGCGAACTGTCGGTAAGCCCGCTGCAAATCGGCGAAATCAAGGACCGGGTACGGCAACTGGATGCCGGGATGTGCCAATCCATCAGCAAAACACTCTTGAACCTGAGCAGTGCCACCGCAGTGCGTGAAGCCTGCCGCCAGCACTGGCCACTTTCCGACTGACAACAACAAAAACAACGGAGAACCTCTCATGTATCAACACTTCATCGAAGGCCTGCAACGGCTTGGCCGGGCGCTGATGCTGCCCATTGCGATCCTGCCGATTGCCGGTTTGTTACTGCG
>JBILYW010000652.1:0-2545 GCA_044377555.1 Pseudomonas sp. | reverse complement strand
CTGGACGACAACATATGGCGCTCGTTATCAAAGCGGTACCGGGTCACGCCATAAAGCAGACCGCCCGGCTGAACCGCGTTGATGTGGATGAACTCATCACCCTGACGGTGCCACAGGCCATGCTTGGAGCTTTGCGCATCACCACCACCCTGTGCCAGTGCACGGTTGGCCTGAGCCATGTTCTCGGTAGGCGGCACCACGTACTCGCCTATCAGCACGCCGGCCAGCATCAGCACCAGCATTGGCTTCATCACGGCCCAGACGATGCGCCCCAGGGACACACCCGCCGCACGCATGATGGTCAGTTCGCTGTTGCTGGCAAGACCGCCCAAACCGATCAGGCAACCGATCAATGCGGCCATGGGCAACATTTCGTAGAGACGGCGTGGAGCGGTCAGCAATACGAAGCTGAAGACGTCCAGGATGGTGTAGCTGCTGCTGATACTGCGCATCTCGTCGATCAACGCGAACAACAACGCCAGGCCCAGGATAATCCCCAGTACCGCCATGATTGCATACAACACACTGCTACCAATGTAGCGGTCGAGCTTAACCACGGGTCATCTCCTCGGCACTACGGCGACTCGCCAGCTTCAAGCGCAGCGGCTCCCAATACATCAGCCCCAGGCCAATGACCAGGAACAGGATATGCACCCACCACAAGCCCAGCGCCAACGGAATCTTGCCGCCTTCGAGAAGGCCCCGCCCCCAGGTCAGCATGCTCAGGTAGCTCATATATAGAAGAATGGCCGGCAACAGCTTGAGGTAACGCCCCTGACGCGGGTTGACCCGAGACAGCGGTACAGCAATCAAGGTCACGATAAACACCAGAAATGGAAAGGCAATACGCCATTGCAACTCAGCAACTGAACGCGGCTCCGGGTTGCCGATCAGGCTTCGCGTTGGCATCGCATCGCGGTCCGTCACGTCATTGCTGACATCCGGCTTGGGCAGCAGCACGCCGTAGGTGTCGTACTTGATGGCACGATAATCGGCCAGCCCCGGGTTACCGTCATAGCGATAGCCATTGTCCAGAATCAGCCAGCGACTGCCATCGGCACGCACTTCCTGGCGCCCCTTCTCGGCTACCAGCACCGAGATGCTGCGATCCTTGGCGTCCTGGCCGAGGTTTTTTTGCGTAATGAATACACCGGACAAGTGGGCCCGGTCATTGGTCAGCTCTTCGGTATAGGTCACCCGCGAACCGTCACTCAACGACTGGAAGCGACCAGCCTCCAGAGTGTCGAATTCGGTCAGGGCATCCTGTTTATTGAGCAACAACTGAAATTCGTTTGAACCCTGGGGCGCGAGGCTCAGGCTGAGCCAGGCCACAATCAGCGCAACCAGTGCGGCAGGCGCCATGGTCATGGCCAACAAGCGCTGCTGGCTCATGCCGGTAGCCGACAGCACGGTCATTTCGCTTTCAAGGTACATGCGGCCATAGGACAGCAGAATGCCCAAAAACAGGCCCAGCGGCAGAATCAGCTGCATGAAGCCGGGCAGGCGGAAACCCATGATCAGGAACAAAGAGCCCGGATCCAGGGCGCCCGAGGCGGCCTGAGCCAGGTATTTGATGAAGCGACCGCTCATGATGATGACCAGCAGCACAGCACTGACAGCGCTCAATGTAAGCAGGACTTCGCGGAATAGATAACGGAAGACGATCAAACCAGACACTCCAGGGTCGTCAGGCTAAGGCGGCCAAACAAGCGGCATAACGAGTCGACACAAGCTCATGCAGATGAGCCTAGCCGTTTAAAAAGATGGCGCATTATCCTGTGAATGGCCGCCCCTGTCACTGCGCAGTCTTGAAAGTGGCAAGTTGGCCCTATACGAGGGTTGTCAGGCCCGACCGACGGGGTTCAAACTGCCCGCCTTGACGCCCGCCTTGGATCACAGGTGAGGCGCCTCCTCTATAAGCAAACAAACCTCAGTGTTTGTGCGCATGTTGACCATTTTATTCAGGGACCCCGACATGGAACTGGTTGTAAAAAGCGTTAGTCCAGAAACGTTGAAAACGGCCACTCTCGTGGTCGCCGTCGGCGAAGGTCGCAAGCTGGGCCCTACCGCCAAAGTCATCGATGAACTCACCGGCGGCGCCATCAGCGCAGTCCTCAAGCGCGGCGACCTCGCCGGCAAGACCGGTCAAAGCCTGCTGCTGCACAGCCTGCCAAACCTCAAAGCCGAACGCGTGCTGCTGCTGGGCACTGGCAAGGATGAAGAGCTGGGCGACCGCCCGTTCCGTAAAATCATCAGCGGTGCACTTGGCGTCCTTAAAGGCCTGGGCGGCAGCGATGCCGTGTTTGCCCTCGACGAACTGGTGGTCAAGGGTCGCGACAGCTACAGCAAGACCCGCCTGCTGGCAGAAACCCTGGTCGACGGCGAATACACCTTCGACCGTTTCAAAAGCCAGAAGGCCGAACCCCGGGCCCTGAAAAAAATCACCCTGCTGACCATCAAGGCCGCACAGGCCGAAGTGCAGCGCGCCGTGACCCACGCCCAGGCCATTGCCGCCGGTATGTCGTTCACCCGCGACCTGGGCAAC
>JBILYW010000122.1:0-7835 GCA_044377555.1 Pseudomonas sp. | reverse complement strand
TGCAGGGCAATATAGAACAGCTGGCTGCCGGGTACGGGTTGATGGTGTATCCGCTGGACAAGTCGCTGTCGGCGTTATTGACCCAAGTGGCGGCGGGTTACCCGGTCATGCTGCGCTTCAGCGATGGGAGGCTCTGGTCCGAGCCGCGCTACGCGATGCTGGTGGGGTATAACCGCACCAAGCGCACGGTCATGCTGCGTGCAGGCATGGAGCGACGCCGGTTGATGGACTTCGACACGTTCAAGACGGCGTGGATGGACGCCGGCGGCTGGGCAGTACTGGTAGTGTCGCCGACACAGTTGCCGGCCAGCGTCGACAAGGCCCGCTGGTTGAAAGCGGCCAACGACTTGTCACGCTCGGGCCAGGAGCAGGCGGGTGCCACGGCGATCAAGACCCTGGAATCACACTACTGAAATGCTGCGGGAGCTGAATTGCCAGCTCCCGCAGAACATTAAAAACCGAACTTGTCCCGCAAGCTGTAGTACCACGCACCCAGGGCGGTCAGCGGTGTACGCAGCAGTTGCCCGCCGGGGAACGGGTAGTGTGGCAGGTCGGCAAAGGCATCAAAGCGCTCCGCCTGACCGCGCAGAGCCTCGGCCAGCACCTTGCCGGCCAGATGGGTGTAAGTCACCCCGTGACCGCTGCAACCTTGCGAGTAATAGATATTGTCGCCAATACGGCCAACCTGAGGCAGGCGTGACAGCGTCAGCAGGAAGTTGCCCGTCCACGCGTAGTCAATTTTCACGTCCTTGAGCTGCGGGAAGGCCTTGAGCATTTTTGGCCGGATAATCGACTCGATATTGGCCGGGTCGCGCGCGCCGTACACCACGCCACCGCCGAAGATCAGGCGCTTGTCGCCGGACAGGCGATAGTAGTCGAGCAGGTAGTTGCAGTCCTCGACGCAGTAGTCTTGTGGCAACAGCGTTTTGGCCAGCTCTTCGCTCAGCGGCTCGGTGGTGATCACCTGGGTGCCGCACGGCATGGACTTGGATGCCAGCTCGGGCACCAGATTGCCCAGATAGGCATTGCCGGCCACGATGATGAACTTGGCCCGCACCTTGCCCTCGGGCGTATGCACCACCGGGTTGGCACCGCGTTCGATACGAATCGCGGGTGACTGTTCGTAAATCGTCCCGCCCAGCGACTCAACGGCCGCGGCTTCACCCAGCGCCAGATTGAGCGGGTGAATATGCCCGCCGCTCATATCCAGCAATCCGCCCTGATACTGATCACAGGCGACCACCTCACGAATGCGGCGCTGGTCCAGCAGCTCCAGTTGCGTATTGCCATAACGTTCCCAGAGCTTCTTCTGCGCTTCCAGGTGGCCCATCTGCTTGGCGGTGATGGCTGCAAACACACCGCCGTCTTTCAAGTCGCACTGGATCTGATATTTGGCCACGCGTTCACGAATGATCTTGCCGCCTTCAAAGGCCATCTGACCTAACAGCTGTGCCTGCTTGGCGCCGACCGTGCGTTCGATCACATCGATATCGCGGCTATAGCTGTTAACGATCTGACCGCCATTGCGCCCTGAAGCGCCGAACCCCACCTTCGCGGCTTCCAGTACCGTGACCTTGAACCCGGCCTCCAGCAAAAACAGCGCGCTCGACAGCCCGGTGTAGCCGGCACCGATCACGCAGACGTCAGTCTCAACCTCACCCTGCAGGGCAGGGCGCTCAGGTGCAGGATTAGCTGAAGCCGCATAGTAGGACTGGGGATATGGGGTGTTCGACATTCTGCAGCCTCTGTTTTATATTTTTTACGAGTAAGCCCGATGCTACCTGAGTTGAAATCCGCCCGCCAGCCACCTGCGGATGAGCATTTTTGCGGTAAAAATAAATAATTCGACTATTCATAGGGTTAGCTGCAAAAAAGGTGTTGACACCCCTCCGCAAATCTATAGAATGCGACCCCACAGCAGGCACGTAGCTCAGTTGGTTAGAGCACCACCTTGACATGGTGGGGGTCGTTGGTTCGAGTCCAATCGCGCCTACCAAACAAAATCCGCTCTGCTGGGCGGTCTAGAAGGGCTCACCGAAAGGTGGGCCCTTTTTTGTTGTCTGGGATTTGCAAAACTTTTGCAAAACCCCCACCTCAGAACGCCAAATCAGCTCCCACCTCCAGGTACTCGATATCTTTTCTGTATGCCCATCCTGGCAAGAAGTGTTTGTGCAATGGAGCTGAAGTCGCCGAACAAAAATATCCGGCTATGGGTTCTGCAGGAGTTGTTGTCGATGTGGCACTCATCGTGATTAACCTCGCAGGTTTGGGCTGGATCTTCGGGTGGGGCATTCCGAAGTGCTTGATATTTAACCTCGAAACACAGGTTTCAAGTTTTTGACTTTGGCGATATGCGTTGCTGTCGCCAAGAATGTGAAAATCTTCAATGAGCCATTGCGGGGCGCATCTTCATTTGAGGATTATCGCTTTTCAGCATCGATGTTCGCTGGAATAGAGAGGGCTTTTGTTGATGTGTCTACAATGTTTTTTCAGTCTATTGCTGAGCACGGCTGGCTGCCTGCAAGCCAGATTACACATTATGGTCTGCATAAAGAACTGGACATTAAACACTTCGAAGATTTTTAAAGGTTGTGGATAAGGACTGAAGGAAAGTAATGACTTTAAAGCCTCAATCGCTAAGGGCGTGAGGTTTGGAGCCAATCTCTTCTCAAATGTATATGTCGGATTCCATAATAATATGTCTATGAGGCTTTAAGGCCATGCGTCTGGCTCAAGTGTTTTTCATTTCTGGCTCCCCGCTCGGGAGCACACAGGATGCCTGGTAAACCAGGATGACCGGGTGATTGTACCGGGCCGGTCTGTAGTGATGTGCACGCATCGGAGTGCGATCTTCCTGGCGTTTGTCAGCCGTTGCGTTCGCTCAGGCTGGTGGTATTCAGATCACACTCCGATGCGACCTCCCGTGAGGGATCGGGCAGTTAGCGACAGGCTGTCGTTGGCGCTGGTTGTTCGGTAAGAACCTTTATATGTAAGTGAAGCTCGGTCGCGTTAACTTGCACGGTTTTCTGCGGGTTTATTTATGCACGGCTACTATCGGTCGTCATTCCGCTGCCCGGAGGGGAGGGCACCAAGTTTGACTGTGTGGATGAGGCCGTAAAGGCAGGCAGCGTGAGGGCTACATGAGCTGTGCGGAGCTGAAATCGGGAATACAGACTACATTTCAATGGGTATTCCCTTCCGGAGAAAATGGCCATGTTTAAGTCACGCCTGCTTGTGGCGACTGTTACCTGTCTTGCTTTGGCCCTGGGGGCGGTGACGGCTCTGGCCGACCCCGGCAATGGGAAGGGACAAGGCAATGGAAAAGGCAACGCTCAAGGTGGCCAGGGAAACAAAGGGCATGCCTCGAATGGAGATTATCGGGATCGCGGCCCCCGCATTGACCAGGCCAGCGTATTGGGCGTGCTCAGTGGTCACCGGGACCTTTGGAGTCCGGGACCTTCGCTGCCACCCGGAATACAAAAGAACCTGGCCAGAGGAAAGCCCCTTCCTCCAGGTATCGCCAAGAAACTGGATGGCAGGTTGCTTGGCCAGTTGCCTCATTATGAGGGCTACGAATGGCGGCAAGCGGGTACTGAGCTGATACTGGTTGCGATTGCAACCGGGCTCATCTACGAGGTTTTCTCTGATGCTTTGCGCTGATCCCGGGCTTAGTGTGTGAGTAAATGGGATTAGTTGTTCGGGAGGTTTAGCGTTATGGAAAATTCATTCAAACAGCCATTATTCGTAGTAGGGATGTCGCTGTTTGCTGCAGGCCTCGCTACTTCAATAGCCGGGATGTGGATTCCTGGATGCGTCTTTATGGCGATCGGATTTTCGCAAAGAACAAAGGGTTGAGTTTCTTCATTCCTTGCACTGTCCGACGCTGTGAAGAAGGATTGTTTTGATTGATGGTTTTTAAGTTGCTGGTGTCATCAAGTTGTATGCTTAAAGTTTAGAAATCAGTAGCGAACTGCTTGCGGGACTATCGGGTCCAGGTGCTCTCTTTAAGGCTCTCGAAAGATTTGATCTCATGCTGCTGCAATATGTTTTTTAAGTGTTTGTAGCGTTTGTCTCTGATGTGCCGCTCATCTTTAACCGCTGCGTAAAAACCGATGATTATCAGCACAATAATGGTCAGTAAAAAATCACGTTCGTTATTGCCACGCTTTGCGCTCATTGTTTGCGTGTGCGTTATGAGTATCAGTGTGGTCGCGAACTCACGAAGCGCGCAGTTTTGCAACAAGCGTTGCAAGAGAGAATAGCAATCTGCGTATGTTTTTTATTGAAACTGTAATAAATCAGCTTGAGCGAAGCCATTTGTCGGAAACAAATTATCGCGCGGCCCCGTTGGGCGCTGTGCTTCCTGGATGGGAGTAGTTCCGAATTTGCTTTTGTTATTTGCGGCACTACACTCCGGCTCCCTGCGGGTAAGCAGGTTTCGGAAAAACCGAATAAGCATTGCATCTTTAATTCCAGGATGCGCGGTTCATTAATACTCAAGGATAGAGGTATATATGACGAAGCAAATACAAACACAGTTGGTACTCAAGAACGAA
The DNA here is from genome assembly GCA_044377555.1 of Pseudomonas sp. GTDB lineage: Bacteria > Pseudomonadota > Gammaproteobacteria > Pseudomonadales > Pseudomonadaceae > Aquipseudomonas. The sequence goes on along the minus strand of JBILYW010000122.1, from coordinate 3,279 downwards.
GATGCCGCACTCCACTTGCTGGATCAAACGATGGGTTATACCTATCAGGCAGCTCTGCGGGCAGTGGCGCAACTTGGGGTCGCCGATTATCTGGCTGACGGGCCCAAGTCAGTAACAGATCTGGCGCAGGCCGTGGGTGCAGAGCCTCAGAAGTTGCAGCGACTGCTGCGAGTGACCGCAACACGGGATATTTTCCGCGAGGTTGAGCCCGGCGTTTTTGAGCTCACGGCGGCGGCAGATTATCTGCGTACCGATGCTGATCATTCACTACGTTCTGCTGTGCTGATGCTGACCGATGAGACGTTCTGGCGCCCCATCGGTGAACTGATCGAGAGTGCCCGTGGTAATCCCCCCTTCAGGCATTTGTACGGCAAATCCTTTTTTGAGTACTGGTCGCAGGCTGGTGCCCAGGCGGAGGATTTTCACGTCGGCATGTCCTCCATGTCGCAAGTGGAGAATATTTTCCTGGTGCGCAGTTATGAGTTCCCTGACGGAGCCACTGTTGCGGACATTGCGGGAGGTTTTGGCGGTTTGCTGTTGCGTGTGCTGCAGACCAACCCCAGTCTTCACGGCATCCTCTACGACCAGTCGCACGTTCTGGAAAGGAATCGTCTGGGGGAGCTGGGAGACAATTCCCGGTGGGAGCTGAGCTCTGGCGATTTTTTCAAGTCCGCGCCGAAGGCAGACATTTACCTTCTCAAGTACATCATGCATGACTGGCCTGATGAGCAGGCAGCACTGATCCTGAAGAACATCCGCAAAGCCATGAATCCCGGGGCACGCATCCTCATCATGGATCCCCTCATTCCGGAGGGAAACACCCCGCATTCAGGGAAGCTGATGGACCTGTTGTGCATGGGTATCTACGAAGGTGGCAGGGAGCGGACCAAAAAAGAGTTCGAACAGTTGTTGGCAAGCGCTGATCTGCGACTGAACCGCACTATTGATACGGGCTGCTACGTATCGATTATCGAGGCATGCGCGGTGTAGTGAATCGCGCGTGAAGCCGCATTGAACATTGGCAAATGATCAATGCGGCTTTGCCTTTGTGGTCAGCCACTGCGTTCTTACTCTTTTCAGAGGCATTCCCATGAACAGACTTGCCATAGTCGGTGCCGGTGCTGCCGGCGTTGCGACTTTTATCGCTGCGGTCAGGGCGGGTGTTGCGCGAACCATCTATATGATCGATCCGCACCCCGTCGGCCCGGGCACAGCATTCTCTAATACGGATCGCGACATTCTCTGTAATACCTCGGTCGATACCATGTCGGTGTTGCACGACGTGCCCCTGGATTTTCTCGAGCACTTGAGTTGCGAAGGCTACGCCTCTACGGCCGAGAGCTTTGTTCCACGGTTTTTGGTGGGCCGATACCTGGCGAACCGCTTTGTGCAGTATTCCGCCATGGCGCGGGAGCAGGGGGTGGTCGTCAAATATGTGTCGAGTACGTTCAAGGCCCTGAAGATTCATGGCCACCGCCGTTATGAACTGGAGTTTGTCGACTCGCCCCAGGTGCCGTCTTCATCACTGATGGCCACTGATGTGGTGTTCTGCACGGGCTTTGGGCCGCCTCGTTTACCGGTTGTTGCGCAACCTTTTTTCAACCATTCGAGCTTCATCAAGAATCCGTACCCTGAAGCCAGCATGCTGGCGATGATTCCTGAAAAGTCCCGGGTACTGGTGATGGGTAGCAAACTCTCGGCCATCGACAGTGCGATCGTTCTCTGCCGCGACGGGCATCAAGTGACCATGTTGTCCCCGTCGGGAGAATTCCCCGCCGTACGCGCGCGTTTCATGCGTAGCCCAAAGGCAGCATTTGTTGGCGAAGACATCGCATCCGTCATGGCGCCAGGGGAGGAAGGTCGAAAGTCATACAGTCCTTCCCTGCACTACAGATACGTGAAGTACTTCTCCAAGGTATTGCGCCAGAACATTGGCAAAGACTGGAGCCAGCAGTTCTCCTATTCATCGACTGTTCTCGGCAGGTTGAAGGAGGAAGTCGAAATTGCAGAGAGTGGTGACAGTCAGTGGCAGGAATACGTGGTTGATTTCATGCATGCCATTAATGGCGTGCACAACAAGGAGGACGTCTATTTCGACGGTTCATTCCATCCTCGCTTCGAGCGTCTGCTTTACAGGTACATCACGGCACTGGCACTGCCCAACGCCCGCAAACTGTTGAAGTACATTGATGACGGTGTTCTCTGCGTGCAGGGCGGTGAAATAAGTGCCATGGATTACTCGGACAGGCGCCCCAATACATGGCATGTCAGCTGGGGTGGGGAGGTGCATGGCTTCGACACCATTGTTGCAGCCACGGGCTACTACCAGTCCAGGTATGTCATGAGCGATGACGGCAGGGTCGAGCTGGACGTGACAGGTGAGCGGGGCAAGCATGCGATCACCATCTTGCCGAGCATGGCAGGTGCCCATGAGAGTTTTGGCGCTAAGGAGAGCATCTGGTTCGTAGGCGCACCGGCACGCCCGCGTGTCTGGGTACCGAATGCCCTTGTTGTGGTAACGCCATTGGCAAACCAGGTCATTGAGAGCATGCGTCTGCTTCCACGCGTGGGCGCGGCCGCTTGATGTCATAAGCTGTTTTGTCAGTCTGCGCCTGCGCGTGGCTTATGGTTGCGCGCAGGCATTTCTCGTCACCCATTCATGACTACCGTTAGCAAAGGGTACAAATCACAGGTTGGCCTCTGTCCCGGCCAACTCCCGCCATGAGCCAGTAGTTGGCGCAGCCATGTCATTCAACCTCAAGCGCGGCCTGTATCTGATCAGCATATTTGCCCAGATTATCCAGTTCCCATTGAAGCTGGGCAGGGCCGCTTGAGTTTAAAACCTTGGACTGGATCAGGGTCAACGCAGCGGCAACGGCAAGCTCTCGTCTGTTTAGCGGGCTTGCTGCGCCAAAAGGGGTGTCGCCTCTGAGGTTTTTGAAGTGTTCAGACATGCTGCTCTCCTTACCTTGCTGTTGAGTAGACGCTCACCCCTGCAGGCAGCTTGCCGCGATTTAAAGCCAGAGAGCGATGGATCGTTTGAGTGTAGTACGACCGGCAACTTGTCGTAGGCCATTGCCCCCCCCCTTTTTAGTACTGCTATCCGATGTATGAAAACACTCGATATAGAAAGCCATTGAACTGGAATTCGGCCACCGGGTTCATGCCCATTCGCAGATGTGCCTTGAGTGAAGCTTCGTTGTCTTCACGAATAAACAGAATGCCTTCGCGTCCCGGCTGCTGCAGGCGCAGTTGTGCGAACAGGCTCTGTGCCAGGCC
>JBILYW010000651.1:0-2549 GCA_044377555.1 Pseudomonas sp. | reverse complement strand
GTCGGTGGCGGTTTTATCTGGTGGCAGGACCAGACGTCCATGCGGGCCAAGGACCTGGTCGGTCTGACGCCTGAGCACGTCGAAGTTGAAGGCGCTGACGGCACAACCCGGATCCACCCGATCGACGAACCGGAAGACCAGGCCGTGGCCGAAGCCAGGGCTGAAGGTGACGCAGCGGCAGTTGAGCCTGCTGCCGAACCGGCCGGGACGACTACGCTGGAACTGCCTGCAACTGCACCCGGCGCTACTGTGGTGCCAGCTGCAGCCCCTGTGGCTCAACCGGCTCCGGCTGTTGTTGCACCAGCCGCTGCGATTGTTGCGCCGGCTGCCACACCTGCCGCCGCCACTGCGGCACCGGTCGCCGGTGCGGGTAAAGTGAGCGTGCAGTACACCGCTGATTGCTGGACTCAGGTCACCGACGGCACGGGTAAAGTGCTGTTTGGTGGGCTCAAGCGCAAAGGCGAAAATCTAGAAGTGAGCGGCAAGCCTCCACTGACCCTGCGCCTGGGCTATGCCCGCGGTGCGCAGGTGGCCTACAACGGTCAGGTAGTGGATGTGGCTCCTTTCACCAGTGGCGAAACTGCTCGCCTGAAGTTGGGTCAATAAGTCATGCACGGCGAATCACCAATCAAACGTCGCGAATCGCGCAAAATCTGGGTCGGTAATGTGCCGGTAGGTGGCGATGCCCCTATCGCTGTGCAGAGCATGACCAACAGTGACACCAATGATGTCGCTGCAACCGTTGCCCAAATCAATCGGCTGGAAGCTGCGGGCGTCGATATCGTGCGGATTTCCGTCCCGGATATGGACGCGGCAGAAGCGTTTGGTCGTATCAAGCAGCTGGTCAAGGTGCCATTGGTTGCTGATATTCACTTCGACTACAAGATCGCCCTGCGCGTTGCAGAGCTGGGTGTGGACTGCCTGCGCATCAACCCGGGTAACATCGGTCGTGAAGACCGTGTGCGCGCGGTGGTCGATGCAGCGCGTGATCGAGGTATTCCGATCCGTATCGGCGTTAACGCCGGCTCGCTCGAAAAAGACCTGCAAAAGAAGTATGGCGAACCGACGCCTGCTGCTCTGGTCGAGTCGGCCCTGCGCCATGTTGAGCACCTTGAACGTCTGAACTTCAAGGATTTCAAGGTCAGCGTGAAAGCATCCGACGTGTTTATGGCCGTTGAGGCCTACCGTCTGCTGGCCAAGGAAATCGTCCAGCCGCTGCACCTGGGCATTACAGAAGCGGGTGGTTTGCGTTCAGGCACAGTGAAATCTGCCGTTGGCCTAGGTATGCTGCTTGCCGACGGGATTGGCGATACTATTCGCATCTCTTTGGCCGCAGACCCGGTAGAGGAAGTAAAAGTCGGTTACGACATCCTCAAGTCCCTGCATCTGCGTTCGCGAGGCATCAACTTTATCGCGTGCCCAAGCTGCTCCCGGCAGAATTTCGATGTGGTGAAAACCATGAACGAACTTGAAGTTCGGCTTGAAGACCTGCTGGTACCGCTGGATGTAGCGGTGATCGGTTGTGTGGTCAATGGTCCTGGCGAAGCCAAGGAAGCCCATGTGGGGCTCACCGGTGGTACGCCCAACCTGATTTACATCGACGGCAAACCGTCGCACAAATTGACGAATGAAAACCTGGTGGATCATCTCGAAAAGTTGATCCGGCAGAAGGCGGCCGAAAAGGTCGAAGCTGACGCAGCAGTTATCGCGCGCGGCTAACCAGACGAATAAAGGATTTTTTGTGAGCAAGTCTTTGCAAGCCATTCGTGGCATGAACGACATCCTGCCTGAGCAGACGCCCCTGTGGCGCTACTTTGAAAGCAAGGTTTCGCGGTTGCTGGATAACTACGGTTACAAGCAGATCCGCATGCCTATCGTCGAGTTCACCGAGCTGTTCAAACGCTCGATCGGTGAAGTGACCGATATCGTCGAAAAAGAGATGTACACCTTCGAAGACCGCAACGGCGATTCGCTGACGCTGCGTCCTGAAGGCACTGCGGCGTGTGTGCGTGCCGTACTCGAACACGGCATCACTGGCGGTGGCCAGGTTCAAAAACTGTGGTACATCGGCCCGATGTTCCGCCACGAGCGCCCGCAAAAAGGCCGTTATCGTCAGTTCAATCAGATCGGTGTCGAGGTGTTCAACCTCGATGGTCCGGACATCGATGCAGAACTGATCGTGCTGACCTGGCGCCTGTGGGGCGAGCTGGGCATCCGTGATGCGGTCAAGCTCGAACTCAACAGCCTCGGCACCAGCGAAGCCCGTGCGCGCTACCGTGCTGCTCTGGTCGAGTACTTGTCCTCGCGTCTGAGCGAGCTTGACGAAGACAGCCAGCGTCGCCTCAAATCCAACCCGCTGCGGGTACTCGACACCAAAAATGCCGATACCCAGGCTGTTCTGGTCGATGCGCCGAAGCTGGTGGATTACCTGGACGAAGAATCCCGTGTGCACTTCGAGGGCCTCAAGGCTCGCCTGGATGCTGCCGGTATTCCGTACACGATCAATCCCAAGCTGGTTCGCGGGCTCGATTACTACAGCAAGACCGTAT
>JBILYW010000650.1:0-2550 GCA_044377555.1 Pseudomonas sp. | reverse complement strand
AGCAAAGGCAAAGGCTTGAAACTGCACAACCCCATGTGGGAGCCTCGCAGACCTCGCCGCCAAACAGACCGGCCTGCCGCCCCGGACGCCTTTGATCCGGCCAAGCCGTTTAGCGAGAAACACTTCGCCAGTGCTTGACCGGGAACAGAGTGTCTACAGGATCAGCGTTCACGCCAGCGTATTTCGCGGCACCAGCGTGACCCAGTACCGCGTACGGGCATGCACCTGCACCGGCAAGGTAGCGGCCAGCAATGACAGAATGCGGTCGGTATTGCCCAGCTGGAAACTGCCCGTGACCCGCAGCGTTTCAAGCTCCGGCTCCCAGCGCAGCAGACCTGCACGATAGCGGCTCAGCTCACGTAAAAAGTCCCCCAGGGGCTGGTTCTGCGCCATCAGCACCCGCTGGCGCCAGCCGGGTTGCAACGGATCGAACGGGCTGACCACCCCTGCTCCCGACACGCCCAGGCTGACCTGCTGACCCTCGCGCAACAACAGCGCGGGCCCGTGCAATGGCTGCAACTGCACCGTGCCGCTGACCACCGAAACCTGACAATCCTCCGGGTTGAGGCGCACGCAGACTTCACTGCGGTTCAGCGTGATGCGCCCGTAACGCGCCTCAATGGTTATCGGTGCACTGCCCGCCACTTTCAGGGCCATTTCGCCACGCACCAGGGTCAACAATCGGGCTCGCATATCGACATTGACGGCGCTGGCGGTATTGAGTTGCAGCATGCTGCCGTCGGCCAGCGGCACACGCGAATGCTCGCCAGAAGCGGTTTGCAGGTCGGCGCGCCATACGTCCAGGGGCAACTGGCGGTTCAGCAGCCAGGCCGTCGGCACCACAGCCGCCACACACAGCGCCTGTTTCAGCAGTGCCCGGCGCCCCGGCTCGGGCCGGTCAAGGGCGGCCATCGCCAACGCCGAAGGCAGCGTGCTGAAGCGCTGGCGCAGCAACTGCGCCTTCTGCCAGGCCGACTCGTGGGCACCGGCGCTGTCACGCCACTGTTGCAGATGCACGCGATCCTGCTCTGTGGCCGTGCCGGACTCCATCAGTGCCAGCCAGTGGGCTGCGGCCCGGGCAACATGGCGCAGACCGGATGAAGGTTCGGTGTGTTTCAAGCGTCCACCAGCAAGCAGTGCTCGTAGGCCTGGGCCATATAACGTTTGACCGTACGCTCGGAAACCTTCAGGCGTTCGGCAATCTCCCGGTACCCCAGCCCTTCGAGCTGGCTCCAGAGAAACGCCCGCCGCACCACGGGCGCCAGGCCATCGAGCAACTCGTCGAGCGCCTGCAAGGTTTCGAGCAGCAGCCAGCGTTGCTCGGGGGACGGCACACTCTCCTCGGGCAGCCGTGCCAGCGCCTCCAGATAGGCCTGCTCCAGACTGCGCCGCGTGTAGAAGTTGCTCAGCAGGCGCTTGCCGACCGTCAGCAAATAGGCCCGTGGCTCACGCAAATCCGCCAGTGGCTGGGCGCTGGCAAGCACACGAACAAAGGTGTCCTGGCTCAGGTCCGCCGCATCCCAGGCATTGCCCATGCGCCGGCTCAACCAATTTTCCAGCCAGCTGCGGTGATCGCGATACAGCGCATGCAGGGTCTGCTCGTTCGGTGTCGCAGCTTCAATCATCTCAAGAGACCCTGTGCGTAAGGCGAGGTAAATGAGAGTGATTCTAATTTGTGTTATATCTTGAGACCAGCACTTTTTCCTGTTGCGCAACTAAACTGCTACAAATTATGTAGGCGGAGTACGCAGAACTTGTAGTCCCTTGCGCAGGCTGCGATAAGGTCGCCCATTCGTTCTATCAACAGCAATCAGGAAATTTCGCTATGTACGTGGTTTTCGCATGAAGTGGCTCAAGGGCATCATTCTGGGCACCATCTTGCTTGCAGTCGGCGCGGTAGCGCTTGGACTGTTTTACTTTCTGCCTCAGCACGATGTGGTGATGGTCACGGGGGTTGAAGTCAAACGGGTCGATCACAACGGCGTCATCAACGCTGAAAACCCGGCCGATGGCCCGACCCGGGATGTTTACTTCATCAACACGGAAGACCCGGACACCAAGGAAGTCATGGTTTATCGCAACGAGGATACCGGCTGGTCCTTCCCCTGGTATTTCAAGTTCGACTCGGCAGACATCCAGGCCAAGGCCCAGGGCTACTCGCGCGACTCCCAGCAACTGGCTCTTATCCGGTACTACGGATGGCGCCTCAAGATCTTCTCAGTGTTTCCGAACATCACCGCGATCGAGTCCACCAACAGCCGTTCTGAACCTTTCCCATGGTTCAACACGGTGTTCTTCAGCGTGGTGGGGCTGGTGCTGATATTCATTGCCGTATTTGTAAAACGGCGCATGAAGCGTCGCCCGCAAATGCCGGCAAATTGAGCGAACGGCCGGCGCACTACTGAGGCGCCAGGCCGTCGTACCAGAACGCGGCGATGAACGTTCCTTCTGGCCCCATCGGCAGCGCGGCAACTGCACCGACTGCATCGGGTGTGCCGCCACGTCCAATGGGGTGAAGGGACGTGGTGGCGGAAGACTGATCGCCCTGGT
>JBILYW010000121.1:0-7845 GCA_044377555.1 Pseudomonas sp. | reverse complement strand
GAACAACCGGGTACATGTGCTGCCGATCCCGCCGGAGCGCGGTTTTATCTACGACCGCAACGGCGTGCTGCTGGCCGATAACCAGCCCAGTTTCAACATGACCATTACCCGCGAACGGGCCGGCGATACCGCCAGGGTGCTGGACACGGTCATGGGCATTCTGCATTTGCCCGAAGAAGACCGCGCCATATTCGCCAAGGCCATGAAGCAGGCGCGCCACCCGTTTGACCCTTCGACCCTGCTGTACGAGTTGAGCGAAGAGCAAATCGCGCTGCTGGCCGTGAACCAGTTCCGCCTGCCGGGTATAGATGTCGAGGCGCAGTTTGTACGCCACTACCCCCAGGGCGACCACTTTGCGCATTCGGTGGGTTATGTCGGCCGAATCAACGAGAAAGAAGCCAGGCAGGTGGATGCCACCCAGTACCGGGGCACCCAGTCGATTGGTAAAACCGGCATCGAACGGTTTTATGAAAACGAGCTGCACGGCAAGGTCGGTTTTGAAGAAGTCGAGACCAACGCCCAGGGCCGGGTCATGCGCGTGCTGCGCCACACCGACGCGGTCGCGGGCAAAAGCATCGTACTGAGCCTGGACATCAAGCTGCAGGAAGCCGCCGAAGACGCCCTGGGCGACCGTCGCGGCTCGATCATCGCCCTGGATCCGAAAACCGGCGAAGTGCTGGCGATGGTCAGCAAGCCCAGCTTCGACCCCAACCTGTTTGTGACAGGCATCAGTTCCAAGGCTTACTCGGGGCTGCGCGACTCCATCGACAAGCCGCTGTTCAACCGGGCCCTGCGCGGCCTGTATGCACCCGGCTCGACCATCAAGCCCGAAGTGGCGATTGCCGGCCTGGACAGTGGCGTGATTTCAGCTTCGACCCGCGTGTTCGACCCGGGCTATTTCCAACTGCCCAATGTCGACCACAAATACCGTAACTGGAACCACAGCGGTGACGGCTGGGTTGACCTGAACGCAGCCATCATGCGTTCCAACGACACCTACTTTTATGATCTGGCATCCAAGCTGGGCATCGACCGCATGCACGACTACATGGCGGAGTTCGGACTTGGGCAGAAGGTGTCGCTGGACATGTTCGAAGAGTCTTCAGGCTTGATGCCGTCCCGTGAATGGAAGCGCAGCACCCGTCGACAGGCGTGGTTCCCGGGCGAGACGGTGATTCTTGGGATCGGCCAGGGTTATATGCAGGTCACTCCGCTGCAACTGGCGCAAGCCACTGCACTGATTGCCAACAAAGGTGTATGGAACCGCCCGCACCTGGCCAGGACCATTGACGGTACGCCGCCGGTGGATGAGCACCCGATTCCCGATCTGGTGTTGCGCGATCCCCGGGATTGGGACCAGGTCAACCACGCCATGCAACTGGTCATGCATGACCCGCGCGGTATCGCCCGTGCGGCGGCACAGGGCGTGCAATACCGGATTGCCGGCAAAAGTGGTACGGCGCAGGTGGTGGCGATCAAACAGGGTGAGCGTTACAACCGCCTGAAAACCGCCGAGCGTAATCGCGACAACGCCTTGTTCGTAGGCTTTGCCCCGGCGGAAGACCCGCAGATCGTGATCTCGGTGATGATCGAAAACGGTGAAGCCGGCGGTCGGGTGGCAGGCCCCGTGGTGCGCAAGGTGATGGATGCCTGGCTGCTGGACAACCAGGGCGTGCTCAAACCGCAGTACGCCAGCCCGTCGGCCAAGCCTCATACGACACCGCATGTTTGAAACTGTGATTGGCAGATACACCTCACCGCCTGCATCGCTGGCAAGCCAGCTCCCACAAGACTTGCGCCATGCCTGATCACTGTGGGAGCCAGCCTGCTGGCGATGACATCTCAGCGGCATACCTGAAACACCTCAGCGCCTGCATCGCTGGCAGGCCAGCTCCCACAAGACCTGCGCCATGCCTGATCACTGTGGCAGCCAGCCTGCTGGCGATGACATCTCAGCGGCATACCTGAAACACCTCACCGCCTGCATCGCTGGCAGGCCAGCTCCCACAAGACCTGCGCCATGCCTGATCACTGTGGGAGCCAGCCTGCGGGCGATGACATCTCAGCGGTACACCTGAAACACCTCAGCGCCTGCATCGCTGGCAGGCCAGCTCCCACAAAAGCTCGATTGCAGGATCAATACCGCGCATCTACCGGCTTGCCGCCTTTGGGCCAGTCCTTGGCCTTGTCCACAAAGTCTGGCCGTGGCTGGTGCGAGAAGTACTCGGCCACGTCTACCGCTTCCTGGTCCGACAACCCGCCCTGCCCCAGCGGGAATTTCTCGTGGAAGCCAATCGGCATATTGCGTTTGACGAACGCCGCCGCCGTGTAAGTACGTGCCATGCCCGCTCCGATATTGAACGACTCATCGCCCCACAACGGCGGGAACACAAAGCTGCCATCCGCGTGTTTCAGACCCTCGCCATTGTCGCCGTGGCACACCGCACATTGCTGCACATACACCACCTTGCCGTTTTCAGGGTCAGGTTTGATGTTCGGATCCACCTTGCCCACACCCCGCCCCGCCACCTTGTCACCCGCAACGGTATTCATTTTCATCCAGTCAAAATAGGCCACCATCGCCTGCATGTCCGGTGAAGCCACCGGCAACGGTTTGCCATCCATCGAACGACGGAAGCAGCCATTGATCCGCTCCTCCAGCGTCACGTCCTTGCCTGCGCGCGGCGCATAGCCGGGGAAGAATGCCGATACCCCCACAAACGGCGAACCGTCCGCCACTGTGCCTGCGTTCAAATGGCAGCTGGTGCAGTTGAGTACATTGCCCACGTTATCCGGCAGCAACGCCTTGGTTTGCAGGTGCAGGCGCATGCCGCGCACCACCTGACCGGCATTCGCCGCACTGAGCAGGTTGGCCAGTCGCGGGGTGACAAACGCCGTCTCGTCGGTGGTCAGGGGGTTGAGCTGCTTGCGCATTTTCGCCACTTGCGCAGGGTTGATTGCCGGCGCGTCATTGCCCCAGCTGCTGCGCACAAAACTCAGGATTTCGGCAACCTCGCTATCTGCCAGCCGGGCAAAGCCGGGCATGGTGTAAACCCGCGGGTGAGCCGCGGTTTGCGGCGTTTTCCAGCCGGTCAGAGTGATATGCAGCAAGGTGGCCGGGTTGGCCGCAGTGATACCCGGGTTGCCGTTTAACGGCGGGAACATCCCTTTGACTCCGCCGCCATCCGGGCGGTGGCAGTCGGCGCAGAACTGGGTGTAACCCAAACCGCCACGGCTAGTGAACAGGGTGTCCGGCGCCTTGACCGGCTCTACCGCCACGGCGGGCATCGGCAAATCATCCTTGCCCGGCGGCAAGGACTTCAAATAGCTGGCAATGGCGGTCAAGTCCGCATCAGTGAAGTGCTGGGTGCTGTGGTGAATCACGTCCGCCATGTTGCCCGATACCGTGGCAAAACGGTTTTGCCCGGTCTTGAGCAACTGCACGGTGTCCTCCACCGTCCACAGGTTGCGCAGGCTCAAGGCCTGCCACTGCTCGACGGTTTCTCCGGCCAGGTAGTGCTTGCCGCGGCTGCCCGCATCGCTCATGGCCTTTTCCTGGAAGGCGATACCGCGCGGGGTGTGGCATGAGCCGCAGTGGCCCAGGCCCTGTACCAGATAGGCACCGCGGTTCAGTTCGGCGCTTTTGTCCGGGTCGGGAGTAAAGGGCTCATTGTCGACAAAAGCCCAGTTCCACAGCGCCAGGCCCCAGCGCTGGTTAAACGGGAAGCCCATGTCCGCCTCAAGGTTCGCCTGCTTGACCGGGGTGACGTCCTGCTGCAGGTAAGCGTACAAGGCGCGCATATCGTCTTCGCTCATCTTGGCGTAGGACGGGTACGGCATGGCCGGGTACAGGTTCTGCCCCGCCGGGGTGACCCCTTCACGCATGGCCCGGTCGAACTGTTCAAAGCTGTACTGGCCGATACCGGTCTCGGGGTCCGGGGTGATGTTGCTCGAAAAAATCGTGCCCATCGGCGTTTCAAGCTCCAGACCGCCAGCCATCACGGCACCGCCCTTGGCGGTATGGCAGGCGATACAGTCGCCAAGCCGGGCCACGTACTGGCCACGTTCGATCAGGTTTTTTTCGGGCGGCGCGGCCGTTGTCGGCTCACTGGCATGCGCCTGGAAAGTGCATAGCAACGTCAGGCCGGCAAGTGCCAGACGCGGGAAGGTAGAAAGCATCGCGTTATTCCTTTAAGGCGTCGATCTGGGGTAGTCCCCTCGAAGCGGGCCGTGCTGGTTTTGTTATGAACTCCTCACGGGTCGGTTGTACCGGCTTTTAAAGGCACGGCGTTTGACCCGGATCATGGGCAGCCCAACCAGGTCGCACAAGCGAGCGCTCTAAGCTAGTTCCAAAACGGTATTTTCCCCTTTGATTTAAAGCACTTAGATTCTCCCCACCGGACCGCCGGACCCCATGTTGCCCTCTTCTCTCAAAACAAGGTCCAGCCCATGTCCCTGCGTAAACTCCTGATTGCTCTTTCTGTCGCGGGGCTCAGCTTCGGCGCGCAAGCGGCTGATGTAACCATCGGCTACATCACCGGAATCGACCCCACCAAGCTGGCCCAGGCCGAAGGCAGTTACGAAAAGGCCATCGGGCAAAAGATCGACTGGCGCCGCTTTGACTCAGGCCCGGCCGTGGTTGCCGCCCTGGCCTCCGGGGACCTGCAGATCGGCAATCTGGGTTCAAGCCCTCTGGCAGCCGCCGCCTCGCGCAACGTGCCGCTGGTGACCTTCATCGTCACGGCACAAATCAAGGGCTCCGAAGCCCTGGTGGTGCGTGACGGCAGCGGTATCAGCGGCCCGCAAGACCTGATTGGCAAGACCATCGCCACCCCTTTTGTGTCCACCTCGCACTACAGCCTGCTGGGCGCGCTGAAACACTGGAACCTCACTCCACAACAAGTGAAAGTGGTCAACCTCAGCCCCGCGCAAATCACCGCCGCCTGGAAGCGCGGTGACATCGACGGCGCCTTCACCTGGTCGCCTGCGCTGGGGGAAATCCGCAAGACCGGCAAAATCCTCACCGACGCAGGCCAGGTCAGTGAATGGGGCGCGCCGACCTTTGAGGTCTGGGTGGCCCGTAAAGACTTCGCCGACAAGCACCCCGAAATCGTCGCCAGTTTCGCCAAGGTCAGCCTCGACGCCATCGCCGACTACAACGCCCATCAGGCCGCCTGGACCGCAGATTCGGATCAGGTACACAAGATCGCCAAACTGACTGGCGCCAATGCGCAAGACATCCCTGAGTTGCTGCACGGTGCGCACTTCCCGTCCACCGACGAGCAAAAGTCCCCTCAACTGCTGGGTGGCGGCACCGCCAGGGACATTGCTCAGACGGCGCTGTTCCTCAAGGACCAGGGCAAGATCGAAAGCGTACTGCCGGACTATTCGGGGTATGTGAGCAGTAAATTTTTGCCTGAATAACAAGCAGTTAGTGGCTGGCACAACAAATGCTTCCCTACGCTCCACAACACGCAAGCTTGCAGCGCCTGCTTTTGAGGCGCGGTAATGATCCGCGTGAACCCCGACGCTAGACGCGTCCAGGATCATCAAGAGGAGCGTAAGGATGGCAACGCCTGTTACAGCGTCACCGATCAACAAGCCTGCAGTGAAAACCGTGGGCTTTCTGGTGATACCAAACTTCACCACCATCGGTTTTGCCTCGGCCATCGAAACCTTGCGCATGGCCAATATGGCGGCTCGCCGCGAAATGTTCCGCACCGTGATCATCGCTCCAAGCCTGGACCCGGTCACCGCCAGCAACGGCATGCGTATCCTGCCCGACTATGTAGTGGGTGATGCACCAAAACTGGACATTTTGCTGGTGGTGGGTTCAAACCCGATCGTGTCTCATCTGAGCAGCCGGCCGGTGCTCAACTGGTTACGCAAACTGGCCCATGAACAGGTCGCGCTGGGCGGAATCTGCACCGGCAGTTACTGGCTGGCCCGGGCCGGCCTGCTCAAGGGCTATCGCTGCACCATTCACTGGGAAGACATCGAAACCCTCAAGGACCACTTTCCGGGGATCATTATTTCCAACCAGCTGTTCGAGCTGGATCGCGACCGCTACACCTGCTCGGGCGGCGTGGCGTCGATGGACATGACCTTGCAATTGATTGCCCGTGAACCGGGTGGCCGCGAGATCGCGACCCATGCCGCCGAACTGCTGCTGTGCGATCGCGCACGCGGGGAGCAAGAGCAGCAGCGGGTGCCGTTGCGGCAGAAACTGGGGACTTCGCAGCCCAAACTCAGTCAGGTGGTGGCGATCATGGAAGCCAACCTGGAAGAACCGGTGAGCCTTGAGGATCTGGCGCGTTTGAACGAGGTATCGGTGCGTCAGCTCGAACGTCTGTTCCACAAACACCTGCAACGCACACCGAGCCAGTACTACCTTGAACTGCGCCTGGCCAGGGCCCGCAGCCTGTTGCTGCGCAGCGAGTCGCAAGTACGCGACATCGCACTGGCCTGCGGTTTTGTCTCGGCGGCGCACTTCTCGAAATGTTACAGCCGGTTGTTTGGGGTTTCGCCGATTGGCGAGCGCAAGCAGGTGGCGTTGCACTGAGCCCTGCCCCCCAGGCAAAAACCTGTGGGAGCGGGCTTGCTCGCGATGGCTTGGACGCGGTCTGGCCGTGTTTGCGCGTCGATGCATTCGCGAGCAAGCCCGCTCCCACAAGGGGGGGCAGCTGTGTATTTTAGTCCTGCAGCGCTTTGTGTGCCGTCTCACGGCTGGCCAGCATCGCAACCAGCGCCACCGCAGCCGCCGCCAGCAAATACCAGGCGGGGGCCATTTTGTTACCCGTGGCATGAATCAGCCAGGTGGCAATGAAGGGTGCCGTGCCGCCGAACAACGCATTGGCCACGTTAAAACTGAAGGCAAAACCGCTAAAGCGCACCCGGGTCGGGAAAATTTCGGCCAGGAAGCATGGCAAGGTACCGTCGTTCATTGCCAGAATCGCACCGAAGGCAATCTGAATCATCAGAATCACCAGCAACGACGGGTTGCCGAGCATGCCGAACAGCGGAAACGTCAGCACCAGAAACAATACCGAAGCGGTCACCAGCATGGTCTTGCGGCCATAGCGGTCAGACAGTTTGCCCATCAGGAAGATCAAGCCGATATAGGTCGCCAGTGACACCGTAGACGCGATAAATGAGTCGCTGTCACTCATGCCCATTTCGGTCGACAGGTAGGTCGGCATGTAACTGAGCAGCAGGTAAAAGGCCACGGCATTGAGGCAGGTCACGCCAATCCCGATCATCACCGCACGCCGGTGCACGGTCAGCAGCTCCCGGATCGGCGCGTGGGTTGCACACTCCTTGGCTTCCAGGCGCTTTTCCATCTCCAGGAACTTGGGTGAGTCCTGAAGATGTACACGGATATAACGCCCCACCAGACCAAAGGGTGCCGCCAGCAGGAACGGCAGGCGCCAGCCCCAGTCATGCAGGTTTTCCACACTCATCCAGGTATGCATCGCGGCCACGAACACGGCCCCGAACAGCAACCCTGCCGCCGTGCTCGCCGGTACGATACTGGTGTAAAAACCACGCTTGCCGTCGGGCGCATACTCGGCCAGAAACGCCGAAGCCCCCGCGTATTCCCCGGATGCGGAAAACCCCTGCACCAGGCGAATCAGCAGCAGCAACGCCGGGGCCCACAGGCCTATATGGTTGTAGCCCGGCACAATGCCGATACAGAAGGTCGAGACGGTCATGATCAGGATCGACCACGACAAGGCGCTGCGGCGCCCGTATTTGTCGCCGAAATGCCCCCATACCAGGCCCCCGACAGGGCGCACGATAAATGACAGGGCAAACACTGCAAAGGTTGCCAGCAGCCCAGTGGTG
>JBILYW010000649.1:0-2551 GCA_044377555.1 Pseudomonas sp. | reverse complement strand
GTTGGCTCGTCGGCAATGACCAGTTCGGGCTGGCCGATCAGTGCGCGGGCGGCGGCAACGCGTTGCTGTTGGCCAATCGACAGTGAGTCAGCGCGCCGTTCCAGCAGCGCCGGGTCTTTGAGACCCAGATGCGCAAGCAGGGTTTGGGCTGCCTTATCGACACTGCCATGACGTTGCACGGCACGGCTGGCGCGAAGTTTGGAAAAATGGCAAGGCAGCTCAACGTTCTCGCGTACCGACAAAAACGGCAGCAAATTGAACTGCTGGAAGATGTAGCCGGTGTGATCAACACGAAAACGGTCGCGTGCACCAGAACCGAGTTCGCCCAACTCTTGACCCAATAGGCGGATTGTCCCGCTGTTGGCTTTCTGCACTCCGCCGAGCAAACCCAGAAGTGTGGTTTTACCGCTGCCGCTTGGGCCTTTGAGAAACAGGGTTTCGCCGGGTTCCAGGCGAAAGTCCGGGATATCCAGCAGCACGGGATGCCCCGGCCAGCTGAAGCTCAGGTCGCTCAGTTCGATAAGTGCTTGGGTCATGGAGGGAGGAAATCGCCTGTGTCATCGGGGGGTATTTATTGTGGGAGCGGGCTTGCTCGCGATTCAGATGCTGCGGTCTTTCAGTGAAATCACAGTGACGTCATCGCGAGCAAGTCCGCTCCCACAGGAGGGGCGGGTGTTTAAAACTTCAGCGTAGGTGCCTTGGCCGTCACTTCCACCGCTTGCTGACCACTTGGGCCGATCAGTTGTACCTTGAATTTATGCGTGCCGGGGAATGTCTTGAAAAACTGGGTCAGGTCCAGGGCTTTCAACGCATCCGGTTGGCTGCAGGTAAAAGCGTAGTGGGCTTCGATATCGCTATGGTGGTGTTCGCCCTTGGTTGCCCCTTCTTCGGGAGCCGATTCGAACAGCGGGCTCTTGAGCTCTTGCTCGTCAGCCATGCAGCCGGCGGCCTTTGGAATGCTGAACAGCACCAGCGGGTTTTCCAGTTGTTTGCGGGCCGAACTGACCTTGGCTTTGTCCGCGTCGGTCGTGGCCACGTGTTCAAAGCCCACCAGATTCATGGACGGACCGTCGAGGTCCAGTTCCAGCGTCTGGCCGTCCAGCGCCACATTCAAACTGCCTACGCCATGTTCATGGGGCGGCAGGCTGCCGTGCTCATGGTCGTGATCATCGGCGGCGTGAGCCATCGCCAGCGGCAACAAGGCAAACGGCAAAGCAAGAAGCAAACGGCGCATAGCATGACTCCAGCAAGTTATATGAATATTTTGTTATGTGATCTTATAACAACCTGGGCGAGAGTTTGCGCGTGTGCTTGGCGTTACGCAAGGCGCGTGGGAGCATGCGGGCAAGAAAACTGTAGGGGGTAGAGCGATGGTGCGCATTCGCGGAACGATCGGCGACTGGCCGGTGGATTTGACGGTAGAGCTGGATGAAAGCGATTGGGCGAAGCTGGGTGCGCAGTTGCACGTCAGTGAGGCGACAATCAGCCAGCCACCTGCCAAACCGATGAATCAGGATGATGCCCTGTGGGAAACGACCAAAGATTTATTGCGCAATGCGGGGCAGGTCAGCGGGCCTGAATTGTTGGGGCAGCTTGAAGCGCTGACCGGCAGCACGGGCGCCGGCAAGCGCCTGCTGGTTCGCCTGCGCCATTGTGCCGAGGTCAAGGTGGTCAGCGGCACTGATTCACCGATTTACAGCTGGGTTGAAACTAACTCTGCGGGAGCGAGCCTGCTCGCGAAATAACGCGTGTTGACTGGATAGCCGCAGTGCTCTTGAGACCTTCGCGAGCGGGCTCGCTCCCACAGTGGGTAGGGGTTAGTACAACGCGGCAAACAGCTTGCGACGGTAGGTGGTGACCAGCGGGTGGTCGTTGCCCAGCAGGTCGAACACTTGCAGCAAGGTCTTGTGGGCGATGCCTTCGTTGTAGCTGCGGTTGCGGGTGAACAGCTTCAGCAGCCCGTCCAGCGCCCCTTCATATTGCTGGCGCGCCAATTGTTGAATCGCCAGCTGGTAGGCGGCTTCGTCGTCCTGCGGGTTTTGCGCCACGCGGGTTTTCAAATCGGCTACATCCGGCAAGTCTGCCGCCTGACGCAGGAACGTCAGTTGAGCCTTGGCGCCTGCCAGCTCGGCTTTGTGTTCGTCGCTTTTGACCGCATCCAGTACCGCTTGCGCTTCAGTCAGCTCGCCGCGCTCTGCCAGACAGCGGCCGTACAGGATCAAGGCTTTGGCGTTGGTGTTGTCTTCGGTCAGGATACTTTTGAGAAGGGCTTCGGCGTCGGCGAAACGGCTTTCGGCAAACAGGGCCTGAGCCTGTACCAGCGGGTCTTCAACCGCTGCTTCGGGCATGACGACGTGGGGCAGGAGCATGGCGCGGATGGCTGATTCAGGCTGTGCTTCCTGGAACCCGTCCACCACCTTGCCGTCCTTGAACAGCACAACCGTTGGCAAGCTTTGAATCCCGATACGGCCAACGATGTCCTGTTCAACTTCGCAGTTGACCTTGGCCAGCAACAGCTCGCCCTGATAGTCCTCGGCAATTTGCTCCAGGA
>JBILYW010000120.1:0-7846 GCA_044377555.1 Pseudomonas sp. | reverse complement strand
CATCAGCCGCCAAATGACAGAAGTGAAGGATACCCTTGATTGGTACCCATATCACGCCAGCAACCACGGATGCCCACCCGAAATACCGCGCCACACGCTCAATCAACACCCTTTAAACACTTGTGCACCAAAACTGCACAGCGCGAATGCTTTTAGTGCGCTAAAACGTCACCGACCACCCCAACAGGTGTTAACCGGTAACGTTTCAAGATCACACATGCAACGAAAACGTCTCTTTGCAACGAAATGCAGCCAGTCGGACTCCGCCTTATCGCCATTTGACCCAAGCCACATCAGGCCTCAGCGCTCGAAAAAGAGAAAAAGTATTTATTTTTTCCAGATACTGCAGTTTGAGCATGCTTGTTGCATAGAGCATTACATAGTCGTCAGAGCTTGCGCCGGAGTGCAGAAGCCTGACGATAGATAACAATAGCTGAACCGTAGGAATTTGGAGTTTTGTTGCGCAGAAAGCGTGTACCACACCTATACGCCCGACGCGAAAAACAGCACTAAGTACATGCTGAAACCAGGCACAACGCTACGCGCTTGCGACATGTAGGGTGCAATTTGCGACGCAGCTGTAAAGAAGCTGAAAGCTTATGAGAGCAAGTATCGCCAACATTGCCGGCGTGATATAAGTTTGCGCCGACACAAAAAGAAAGAGCCGCCCAGATAATAAATTCAGGTGGGACGGCAGTACTCTTCCTAAAAACCAAAGGAGCAAATCACGATGCGCGTGATGAAGTGGAGCATGATCGCCCTGGCTGTTTCAGCCGGTACTACCCAGTTCGCAATGGCCTCGTCCCAGGACGATGCCAAAGGTTTCGTTGAAGACAGCAAGCTGACTTCCAAAACCCGCATGCTGTACATGAACCGTGACTTCCGTAATGGCGCTGGCAACATTGCCAAGCCAGGCGGCGGCTTTAAAAGTGGTTATCGCGAAGATTGGGGCCTGAGCGAACTGCTTAACTACCAGTCCGGCTTCACCCAGGGCACCATCGGTGTCGGCGTTGATGCTTTCGCCATGGGCACAGTACGCCTGGACGGCGGCGCTGGTCGCCAAGGCAACGGTCTGTTCGCCACCAAGAGCGACGGTTCTCCGGAAGATACCCAGTCTAAAATGGGCGGCGCGGTCAAGTTCCGTCTCTCCGACACCGTTCTGAAGTACGGCAACCAGTTCGTTTCCAGCCCGGTATTCTCCACCGACGACAGCCGTCTGCTGCCAGAAGTTGCTACCGGTACCTTGATCACCAGCAATGAAATCAAGGGTCTTGAGCTGTCCGCAGGTCGCTTCACCGCCCTGAGCTCGCAGACAGGTATGGCTCGTGACAGCATCAACGGTCCAGGCGCAGCTGGCCTGACTGCTGCCAACATCGCTGGCGCGACCTACCAGTTCACTGACAACTTTGTCGGTGGCGTGGCTGCATCCGACGTTGAAGACTACTTCAAGAAGCAGTACATCAACCTGAACTACACCCTGCCTATCGCAGAGTCTCAGGCCCTGAACTTCGACTTCAACGGCTATAAAACCACCAGCGACGGCAAAGAACTGCTGGGCGACG
Source organism: Pseudomonas sp. (assembly GCA_044377555.1). Classification (GTDB taxonomy): domain Bacteria; phylum Pseudomonadota; class Gammaproteobacteria; order Pseudomonadales; family Pseudomonadaceae; genus Aquipseudomonas. The sequence goes on along the minus strand of JBILYW010000120.1, from coordinate 6,284 downwards.
TGGACAACAAGATCTGGAGCTTGGCAGCGGCTTACAGCATCGGCGCACACAAGTTCACCGTTGCTCACCAGCGCTCCACCGGTGACAGCGGTTACAACTACGGCATCGATGGTGGCGGCAGTATCTTCCTCGCTAACTCCGTGCAGTACTCCGACTTTAACCAACGTGACGAACGCTCCTGGCAGGGTCGCTACGACCTGAACATGACCAGCTACGGCGTTCCAGGCCTGAGCTTCATGGCTCGCTATGTTAAAGGCGATAACATCTCCACGACTGATGGCGAAGGCAAAGAGCACGAGTTCGACTTCGAAACCAAGTACGTACTGCAGGAAGGCCCGGCCAAAGACCTGTCTTTCCGTCTGCGTAGCGCTATCTACCGCACCACCAGCAACAACGGCAACGATGTAAACGATTTCCGCCTGATTGCTGAATACCCACTGAACATCTTGTAATCATGGCCTTCGGGCGATAGTTACAAGCACATTGTTCAGTGAAAGCCACGCTCCTGCTTCAGGGCGTGGCTTTTTATTTGCCGATATAAAAGCCATATATAGCAAGCTAACTAACATAGTTAAACGCAAGTAGTTATCACTTATATCGCGCCTGCCGCGTATGTAATAACCCCCGGCCCGGGTACAAAAACAATTAAAGGGGCATTTCGCCCCTTTAATGTTTGCTCACACCTGACTCAATGATCAGGTATCGCCTTCGACCTTACTGCGCCGCAACTTCCTGAACCACGCGCACTACACGCTGTGGAAAAGGAATATCAACACCCTCGGCTTTCAAACGATCACGCGAATGTTCGTTGAGCATAAACAGTACATCCCAGTAATCAGGAGTGTTAACCCAGACGCGCAGCGACATCGTGATCGAACTTTCACCCAAGGTCGTGACCACAACAACAGGAGCCGGCTCTTTCAGCACGCGAGGGTCATCGGCCAGCGCCAGCAACACTTCACGCACCTTCTGCAGATCCGCCTCATAGTCCACACCCACATCAAACACCACCTTGCGCGTCGGTTGACGGTTGTAGTTGGTGATGATGCCGTTGGACAGGTTGCCGTTTGGCACGATGACGGTTTTGTTGTCACCGGTGCGCAACACGGTGTGAAAGATCTGGATACTGTCGACAGTACCGCTCACACCTTGCGCTTCGATCCAGTCACCGATCTTGAACGGGCGGAACAACAGGATCAGAACCCCCCCGGCAAAATTGGCCAGGCTGCCCTGCAACGCCAGACCGATGGCCAGACCCGCAGCACCGATGGCCGCCACAAACGACGTAGTCTGGATGCCGATCATTGAAGCTACGCTGACGATCAGCAGTATCTTTAGAATGATATTGGCCAGGCTGCTGATAAAGCCTTGCAGCGCCAGATCGGCCTTTCTCAGCGCCAGCAGTTGCCCAATCTTGACGGTCAGGCGGTTGATCAACCACCAGCCTACTGCCAGCGTGATCAATGCAAGCAGTACACGACTACCGTATTCCATGATCATAGGAAGCCAAGACTGTGAGGTCTTGATCAATTGATCGACTTCAGCATTCAAATCCATTTACATCTCCTCGCGCCATTACCCGGCAGCGTCATGTATTCAGCAAGACGATTGAGCAGCTTAGCCGCTCAATCGTTTTTGCAGCGCCCAGGGAGGTCGGACGTCAATGATCGCCAGAGGTTCCCCGAGCCCGTGATCAGTCGCGGAAGTTATTGAACTGCAGTGGCATGTCGAACGTTTTGGCCCGCAGCGCAGCAATTGCGTCCTGCAAGTCATCACGCTTTTTGCCGGTAATGCGCACTTGCTCGCCCTGAATAGCGGCTTGTACCTTGAGCTTGGCATCCTTTACGTGAGCAACGATCTTCTTCGCCAGCTCTTTATCAATGCCTTCCTTGAGCACGGCTTCCTGCTTCATCAGCTTGCCCGAAGCATAAGCGTCCTTGACCTCAAGGCACTGAACGTCGATCTTGCGCTTGACCAGTGCCAGCTTGAGGATCTCGATCATGGCCTCCAGCTGGAAGTCGGCTTCAGCGGTCAAGTTCACCGTCAGGTCCTTCTCCTTGAACTCAAAAGTGCCTTTGCCCTTGAGGTCATAACGACGGTCCAGTTCCTTGACGGCGTTCTCGACGGCGTTGGTGACTTCGTGCTTGTCCAGTTCGGATACCACGTCGAACGACGGCATGTAATTTTCTCCAATAATAAAGGGCGCGCTCAACACAGATGGAGCACGCCTGACCTGACAGTTAAAATGCGCGGGCATTATAGCGGTTCTTCGACCTCATTCACTTGCGAGCTCACATGCCAGATTCGGCCATGCCTCAACGCCTTCCAGACACGCCCGCCCGGGTATCGACCACCTGGTACATTCTAGGTGCCGGCAGCATGGGTGCATTGTGGGCCACCCGACTGGCGCGGGCGGGGCTGCCCGTCAAGCTCATCTTGCGCAACCCTGCCCGCCTGAACGCGTACAACGCGGTACAGGGCCTGACATTGGTTGAAGGCCCACACGCACAACAATGGGCCATCAACGCACAGACCCCGGACACCAACGAGCCAATCCAGCGCCTGTTGGTCACGTGCAAGGCCTATGACGCAGAACAGGCCGTTGCGCAAATCGCCGGGCGACTTGCCCCGGGTGCAGAGCTGATCCTGCTGCAGAATGGCCTCGGCAGCCAGCAAGCCGTGGCCGCCCTCGTGCCCCAAGCTCGCTGCATCTTCGCCTCCAGCACCGAAGGGGCCTTTCGCGAAGATGACTGGCGCGTGGTATTTGCCGGCCTTGGCCACACCTGGCTGGGCGATGCCGATCAAGGCCAGGCCCCGCAATGGCTTGAAGAGCTTCAGCGTAGCGGTATTGCGCACGAATGGAGCCCGAATATTCTGAGCCGTCTATGGCGCAAACTGGCACTTAACTGTGCGATCAACCCACTGACGGTGCTCCACGACTGCCGCAATGGCGGCCTGCAAGCGCACGGCGAAGACGTGAACATCCTGTGCACCGAACTCGGCGCCCTGCTTGAGCAATGCGGCCAGGCTGACGCCGCTGTCGATCTGGCCGCAGAAGTAAACCGGGTGATCCTGGCCACCGCCAACAACTTCTCCTCCATGCACCAGGATGCCAGCCAGGGCCGGCGCACCGAAATCAGCTACCTGCTGGGCTATGCCTGCGAAGCCGCCCGCAGCCGACAGTTCGCCGTGCCACACTTGCAACACTTGCACCAACGCCTGACCCAATACCTGCAGCAGCACGGATTGCCCTGCGACTGAGGGCCGCGCTACCCTGCCAGCTTGTCCTTCTCTATGTGGCCGCCCCATGCCCTTGCGCCAGCGCCTCGAAAACCTCCCGGTCGGCCAGAAACTGCTGGCCGCCCTCCTCGTGCTGCTGGCTACCGTGCTGCTGGTGGCCAATCTGACGTTTATCAGCGTGGCGTACTGGATCTCCCACGAGAGCACTGCGCCTCAGGCCTTACAGACACTGGGCCAGTTGACCGCCAACCCCGACCTGATCGTTCAGGCGCTGGACTCGCCAGACAAAGCCAAAGCCCTGCTCAATGAAATCGGCAGCTATGCCCCGCTGCGCGCCGCCGCGATTTATGACAGTGCCGGCAACCTGCTGGTGCAGTTGCAACACGGTGAGCACCTGCCGCTCCCGGAGCACTATCGCCAGATTGAAGCCTGGAGCCTGACCGAGCTGCGCAGCCATCAGGTCACACGCCTGCACCACGGTGATCAGCCTCCCGGGCATTTGCTGCTGGTCGCCAGCAGTGAACTGCCCATGGCCTTCTACACCGGCACTCTGACTGCCAGCCTGGGGATTCTGGTATTCAGCGTTTTGCTGTGGTTCGTGGTGGCACGCCAGATCAAGCGCCTGATCACCCAGCCCATTCACCGGCTTGAAGAGCTGTCTCGCCAGGTCACCCGGGAAGAGAACTACGCATTACGCGCAGCGCCAGGCAACAACGACGAGATCGGCAGCCTGGCCAGAGCATTCAATACCATGCTGTCGCGCATCGAGGTACGCGACCAGGAGCTACAGCGTGCCAGGGATGAAGCCCAGGCTGCGTACGACCAGGCTCAGGCGCTGGCTGAAGAAACCCGCAATACCAATCGCAAACTGGAGCTGGAAGTACAGGTACGCAGCAAAATCGAGAAAAAACTCACAGGTTTTCAGAACTACCTGAACTGCATCATCGACTCCATGCCTTCGGCCCTGATAGCACTGGACGAACAGCTCTATGTGACGCAATGGAACCAGGAAGCCAGCGCCCTGTCGGGGACAGAGTTGGACGAAGCGCTGAACAAGCCGATTTATCTGGCCTTTGAACCCCTCAAGCCCTTTCTGCCACAGCTCAAGGACACCATAGACCACCATCGGGTGGTAAAAATTGAACGCGTCACCTGGGGCCAGGGCGAAGACGCCCGCCACTACGCCCTGACCTTCTACCCGCTCATGGGCGGCGGCGGGCGCGGCGTGGTCATCCGGATCGATGACATTACCCAGCGCCTGTCGCTGGAAGACATGATGGTGCAGTCAGAAAAGATGCTTTCCGTCGGCGGACTGGCTGCCGGCATGGCCCACGAGATCAACAACCCACTGGGCGCCATCCTGCACAACGTGCAGAACATTCGCCGGCGCCTGTCGAACGATCTGCCCAAGAACATCGAACAGGCCGAACAGATCGGCATCGACCTGGATGTGGTCAATAAATACCTGCTGGCCCGGGAAGTCCCCAAGCTCCTGGACGGCATTCAGCAGGCCGGTGCGCGGGCGGCAAAAATCGTGACCCACATGCTCAGCTTCAGCCGCCGCAGTAACCGGCAAATGAGCCCCTGCGATTTATCGGCACTGATTGACCAGGCTCTGGATATCGCCAGCAATGATTTTGATTTGGCCATTGGCTTTGACTTCATGGGGCAAGCCATTGTTCGCCAGTTCGACCCGCAACTCGGCCCCGTGCCTGTCATCCCCAATGAACTGGAGCAGGTGTTGTTAAACCTGTTGAAAAATGCCGCCCAGGCGATTCATCAACGCACCGACAAGCATGAGCCGGGGCGCATTACCCTGCGTACCCGACTGAACCCGCCATGGGCCGAAATCCAGGTCGAGGACAACGGTGTCGGAATGCCGGAGCCTGTGCGAAAACGGATTTTCGAACCCTTCTTCACCACCAAGGAAGTGGGCCAGGGCACGGGGCTGGGCCTGTCCGTGTCGTACTTCATCATCACCAATAACCACAAGGGGCAAATGGAAGTGCATTCAACCTTTGGCCAAGGTACTTGCTTCACCCTGCGCCTACCTTTGGCTGGCAATCTGATAGCCTGCGACGAATCAATCAAGGTGGAACAGTAAACATGGGCTTTCGCTTATCGAAAATTTATACCCGCACCGGCGACAAGGGCGAGACAGGACTTGGCGACGGCCGTCGTGTGCCCAAGGATCACCCCCGGATCGAAGCTATCGGCGAAGTCGATACACTTAATAGTCAGGTCGGCCTGCTCCTTGCCGGGCTTTCCGAGCACAGCGCCCGCAACCCAGGCCTCAACGAGCTGATTGAAGTGCTTGAGCCCTGCCAACACCGGTTGTTTGACCTGGGAGGGGAACTGGCGATGCCGGTGTACCAGGCGCTCGACAACGCAGAAATCGAACGGCTCGAAGCCGCGATTGATCGCTGGAACGAAGAATTGGGCCCGCTGGAGAATTTCATTCTGCCCAGTGGTTCGAGCCTGATCGCCCAAGCCCATGTTTGCCGCTGCCTGGCGCGCAGCGCCGAACGCCGCTGCCAGCAACTCAATGCGCTGGAACCGTTGGCCGGGGTGGGGTTGGCTTATATCAATCGTTTGTCTGATTTGCTGTTTGTCGCAGCGCGTCTGATTGCCAGGCGCCAGGGAATTTCAGAAATCCTGTGGCAGGCGGCGACCAAGCCGAAAGCTTAACCGCCAGACAAAGACCTGTGGGGGGCTGACACCATCGCTGGCAAGCCAGCTCCCACAAAAGCCCCCTGCACACCTTGCCAGGTTTTAAGCTTCTGGCCAGAACGCCCGAATGCCGGCAACGCCTTGGGCACCGATATCCCACGCCTGCTGACGATCATCCGGCCCCAAACCACCCAACAAAAACACCGGTTTGCCGAAGCTGGCGATCAACTGCTGCGCCTGCTCCCACCCCAAAGGCTGTGCATCAGGGTGCGTCAGGGTCGGCAACACCGGGGACAAGGTGACAAAGTCCACATCCATCTGCTCAGCCAGCGCCAGTTCTTCAGCGTTATGGCACGAAGCCGCCAGCCAGCGAT
>JBILYW010000648.1:0-2553 GCA_044377555.1 Pseudomonas sp. | reverse complement strand
ATGCCTGTGGGAGCCGGGCTTGCCCGCGATGGCATCGACGCGGCCTTCCTGACCGACCGCGTTGCCCGCATCGCGAGCAAGCCCGCTCCCACAGTGAGGGTGATTTACATGTGCAACGCATGCCCCAGCGCACGCATAGCGGCTTCCTGCACGGCTTCACCCAGGGTCGGGTGCGCGTGAATGGTGCCGGCGATGTCTTCCAGGCAGGCACCCATTTCCAGTGACTGGCCAAAAGCAGTGGACAGCTCTGAAACACCCGCCCCCACGGCTTGCCAGCCGAGGATCAGGTGGTTGTCACGGCGTGCCACGACGCGCACAAACCCGGCTTTGGATTCCAGGGTCATGGCCCGGCCATTGGCCGAGAACGGGAAGCTGGCGCTGATGAATTCCAGACCCGCGGCTTCAGCTTCGGCCGGGGTCTTGCCAACCACGACGATTTCCGGATCGGTAAAGCACACCGCCGCAATGGCCGTGGGGCTGAACTCCCGGTGTTTGCCGGCAATGATCTCGGCAACCATCTCGCCCTGGGCCATAGCGCGATGGGCAAGCATCGGTTCACCGGTCAGGTCGCCAATCGCCCAGACGTTGCGCATGCTGGTGTGGCAGCGGTTGTCCACGCGAATCGCCGGGCCGTTCATGCCCAGCGCCAGGGCTTCAAGGTTGTAGCCCCGGGTGCGCGGGCGACGGCCGACCGCAACCAGCACCTGATCGGTTTCCAGGGTCTGGCTCTCGCCCATGGCATTACGCATCGAAAGTGTTTTGGTGCTGGCCTGGAAGCCTTCCACGCTGTGGGACAGGTACAGGGTGATACCTAGCGCCTTGAGGGATTCGGCCACCGGCAGCGTCAGTTCTTTGTCGTATGTCGGCAAGATCCGGTCGCGGGCTTCGACCACCGTCACTTCGGCGCCGAGCTTGCGGTAGGCAATGCCCAGTTCCAGGCCGATATAGCCGGCACCGACCACAGTCAGGCGTTTGGGAATGGCGGTAGGCGCCAGGGCTTCGGTGGACGAAATGATCGCTCCGCCAATGGGCAGGATCGGCAGGTCGACGGTCTGCGAACCGGTGGCCAGCAACAGGTGCTCGCATTCGATGCGCTGTCCGTCGACTTCAACGGCCTTGCCATCGAGGATTTTGGCCCAGCCATGGATGACCTTGACCCCGTTCTTTTTCAGCAGCGCGCCGACGCCGCTGGTCAGGCGATCAACGATGGCGTTTTTCCACTGCACGCTCTGGCCGATATCGAGGGTCGGGGCCTGGGTCTTGATCCCCAGCGGTGAGCTGTTGGTGCTGTAACGCTGGGTGGTATGAAACTGTTCGGCAACGTGGATCAACGCTTTTGACGGGATGCAGCCGACGTTCAGGCAGGTGCCGCCCAGCGACTGGCCTTCGATCAGGACCGTCGGGATACCCAGCTGGCCGGCGCGAATGGCCGCGACATAGCCGCCAGGGCCGCCACCGATAATCAGCAGCGTAGTGTGTTGTGTTGGCTGCATGTTCACTCCAGAAACAGGGTGGCAGGTTGTTCGAGCAAGCCACGCATGGCCTGGATAAATTGCGCTGCGTCCATGCCATCGACCACCCGATGGTCGAAGGAGCTGGAGAGGTTCATCATTTTGCGCACCACAATCTGGCCTTTGACCACCACTGGCCGTTCGACGATGCGGTTGACGCCAATGATCGCCACCTCGGGCAGATTGACCACCGGCGTGCTGACGATGCCGCCCAGGGCACCCAGGCTGGTCAGGGTGATGGTGGAGCCGGAAAGCTCCTCGCGGGTGGCTTTGCCGGTACGCACGGCGTTGGCCAGGCGGGCGATTTCATCCGCGGCACCCCACAGGTTCAGGGTTTCGGCATGCCGGACCACCGGCACCATCAAGCCGCCTTCACTTTGCGCGGCAACGCCGATATGGGCGGCGCCAAAGCGGGTAATGATTTGTGCTTCATCGTCGTAGCGCACGTTGATCTGCGGGAAGTCGCGCAAGGCCACCACCATTGCCCGTACCAGAAAGGGCAACAAGGTGAGCTTGCCACGGCTTTCGCCCCATTTTTGATTGAGCTGGGCGCGCAGTTCTTCGAGGGCCGTGACATCCACTTCTTCGACATAGCTGAAGTGCGCTGCGCGGCGTTTGGCGTCCTGCATGCGCTGGGCGATTTTGCGGCGCAGGCCGATCACCGGGATTTGCTGCTCGTCGTTGCGTTTGGCATAACCGCTGGCAGGCGCGACGCCCGGGCTGGTGTCCTGTGCCAGGTAAGCCTCCAGGTCGTCATGCAGTACGCGACCGGCAGGGCCGCTGCCGACCACAAAACGCAGCTCGATCCCGGCATCCCAGGCGCGCTTGCGCACAGCCGGGGAGGCCAGTGGGCGTTCATTGGCTTCACGGGCTACAGGCGCAGGCCGTTGTACCGGCGCCGCCTTGATTGCGGGCGCCGAAACCACCGCCACTTCGACGCGGGCTTGTGGCGCGACCTTTGGCGCTGTGGCCTGTGCGGGCTCGACCTTTGGCTGAGCGCTTTCACGCAGGTTGCCCGCGCCTTCGACTTCGATGCGGATCA
>JBILYW010000119.1:0-7868 GCA_044377555.1 Pseudomonas sp. | reverse complement strand
AACGCATTCTGGCAAGCTCCTGATGCCCGCTGGCGTGATGACTGTTCATGAGCGTTGGCTCGACAAATCTTCGTCACGGCAGCGGTAATCACTGGTTGTGAGAGTCCGCGGTATGCCTGCTTCACACTGCAGGCTACGAAACAATGTGTACTTAGTTTTTGTTTGTTTTGTATACAAGTGTCGTGTGTGTGTAAGCGATATTCATGCCAGCGCAAAGGCAGGGATCAGTCACAGGGTTTGCAGGCTGCGTTGTTATTTTTTAATCGACTGAAAACAAAAGAATTTTTGTTTTTTATTTGAGTGCTGAATAATCAGCGGTGGGAGAGGCGGAGAGTTGTTGATCGATTTTAATCAAGGAGAGAGTTGTTACTTTTTGATGCAGAAAGAATGTTTGGGAAGCTTTGGTGCACCGTTACGTGACATTTTGTATACGATTTTTATGTGGTGGCTGAATTGCGGGCGTAACAGTCGGCGACTGACAGTTAAAAAGGCCACACGCGACATGACAAACAAAGGCCCGGCCGTTACCATGCTCGCCGGTATTTGTCTCAGTAGCTCAATTGGATAGAGCATCCCCCTCCTAAGGGGAAGGTTGCAGGTTCGAACCCCGCCTGGGACACCATACAATTCAAGGCTTCACGACCATTGATCCAGTGGTCGCTTATCTCGTACCTGCAGTGGACCAGCATGAGTGTGCTGTGAGGCTGAGGACGAAAGCAGTCTGGATGTGTGTTTCTGGCATCCTTCTCGCCCAAATAGTCTCCCCTCCTGCCCAACGACCGGAACTGCGCCCGCAGCTAACTTCCGAGCGCGCCCGGCTGTCTGCAAGGGCAGCAGGCAGCTCGTTGGCTTTATCTCGGAAGTTGGGGGCAGTCCAGCCCCCCGGTGCGGTGCGGCCCAGATCGGCCGCACTTCAGGATCTATATCTTTTAAGCATGTTTATGTTCTTTGGCGCCCGGCCCTCATCAGCACCACAACGCCTAAAAGGGCGCAAAGAACGGACCCCATAAGCACTCCGACTTTAACCTCATCGACAAGATGTGGCGCACCCGGAAATGCCAGGGCACCAATGAACAGGCTCATCGTGAATCCGATTCCGCACAGCAGTGCTATGCCATACAGCTGAAGCCAGCTACATCCCTGTGGCAGTTTTGCCAGACCAAAGCGAATGGCCAAAGCCGCCAGACCAAAGACGCCCAGCTGTTTGCCCAGCAACAGGCCCAGAGTGACTCCGAGCGGTACCGGATCGATCAAGTCTCGTGCTGAGATACCTGCAAGTGATACGCCTGCGTTGGCAAACCCGAAGATGGGCACCACCGCGAATGCGACCCACGGGTGCATTTTTTCTTCGAGGTAGAGAAGGGGGGACTTGCGCTTCTGTTGCGGATCACCCAGCGGAATGCACAGCGCGAGAATGACGCCCGCCAATGTCGCGTGAATACCGGATTGCAGCATGAAGAACCAGAGCAGCCCACCTGCAACCAGATAGGGCGCAAGCCTTCTCACCCCGCAACGGTTCAGCACCACCAACCCAACCACGATGCCCACAGATACCAACAGCATGCTCACGGAGAGATCGCTGGTGTAAAACAGGGCGATGATCAGCACGGCCCCAAGATCATCGAGGATCGCCAGCGCCGCCAGAAAGATTTTCAACGAAACGGGTACGCGTTTGCCGAGCAGTGAAAGCACGCCTAATGCAAACGCAATATCGGTGGCTGCGGGGATGGCCCACCCACCCAGGGTCTCGGTGTTTCCCCAGTTGATGGCGATATAGATCAAGGCAGGAAACACCATGCCGCCGAGTGCGGCAAAACCTGGAAGGGCGCGTTGGCTCCAACTGGCAAGTTGGCCAGCCAACATCTCACGCTTGATCTCCAGGCCGACCAGCAGGAAGAAGATAGCCATCAGGCCATCATTGATCCAATGCTCAATCGAGAGCCCAAAGAACTTGACGTGCAGTGTCGAGAAGTAAGTCGCAGCCCAAGGGGAGTTGGCCAGCACAAGCGCTGCGAAAGCAGAGGCCATGAGGATCAAGCCGCCCGCCGACTCGGCAGCAAAAAAGCGGGTGATAAAAGCGAGGGAAGCAGCAGATTTGTGACGGACTGGCGCTTTGTCCAGACGCGAAGGTTCTAGATTCATGGGTGTGATCATTCCGCGATGGCGGCCCGACCTTCGCTGAATAAACCTGCCCTGCCGCGTTTTTGCGGTGGCACCCAGCGCCGAATACTACAGGAAACGGGGGGCAGAATGTAGGAAGTGTCCAGTAGCCTTGCAGCTTCAAGGGGAGTGGGGGGCTTCCAGGCCCTCGCTCATGCATACGCAATTTTAACGACGAAAGACTTAAGACCGAATCACCCGGCACTCTCTAGACACCTTGTAAGCGGGCTGATCTACAGGCTACGGCTCCCCGAAGTTTCGCGATCTCGACCGCCCTGCATACAATCGTGGATAACCCGGGTTCCGGACGTCCAGATAAAGGCGGATTTGATGGCAAGTATTGACCCACAGGCTACGCATGCCGAAGCACTTCCCGGCGAACTGATCGCCGCAATCGGTGACGTGTACCTACCCGCTGGCCTACAAGTGACGAAGGCGCCTTCACGCGAAGCCGAGAGCTCTGAGTACGGTGCTGCCCGTTTCTCGCTCGATGGCCGCTCGATTGTGTTCCGCGTGGCGAAAACGACACCCACCAAGGTTGGACAATTCGTCACCCTGTGGAAACGTCCCGCGCCGGATAGCGTTATTGCGCCGCTGGATATCGAGGATGGCATCGATGTAGTTGTGGTGAGTGTTTGCAGTGAAAGCCAGTGCGGGCAGTTTGTTTTCGACCGCACGATCTTGCTTGCGAAGGGCGTTATGGCGGTCAACGGCAAGGGCGGTAAACGGGCGTTCCGTGTCTACCCGCCTTGGGTCAAAACCGTTGCTGCGCAGGCTGTGAAAACGCAGCAATGGCAACTTCGGTACTTTCTTTCATTCGCAGAAGACGGGCGCGCCGGCTGCGCGATGGTGCGCAGGCTATTTGAAGTTTGAGATCTCGAACAGCATCCGGCCCCATCCATTCAATGGCGGGTTAACGCCCGCTAAGACCGTGAAAAAACGTGACGCCGTGTCCGGGATTGGTTGATCGCTACACGTACCGGCCGGGCTTTTTGTTTGAGCGCTGCGCTCGCCATATTTCAACCCGGAAACAAAGCAGACATCTTCAAGCAAGGTCTGAATGCCAGCATCCCGCTCCTTTTCGGCAAGACCCTTTCCCATGCCTGTCCGGGCAGGTCTTCGCTGTGCTGACATTCAGTTAAACGCAAAAGTGAGAAACACATGAACATGGTTCACAAGCTCTTATCCGGTGTCGTATTGGGCAGCCTGCTGCTAAGTGGCTGCACGTCCAGAATTACCGACAAAGAGCAGTACACCAACTTTCTGTTCGACTACAACGACCTGCAGGAAGTGACCACCACCAGCGGCGAGAAGTCGATGCGTTGGGTCAGCCCTTCGTGGAGCCCGAGTGCCTATGACACGGTTGCGTTCAAGCAACTGGAGTTCTTCCCGGAGCCTCGGCCCGATGAAAGAACCAACCTCAAAACCCTCGAAGAGCTGCAGGCGTACATGAGCCTCAGCACTAAAAAAATCCTCAGCGAGAAGTACCGGGTGGTTATGAACACCCATCTGGCGCCTGCCGGTTCGCGCACGCTGATCATGCGTGCGGCCATTACCGGTGTTTCTGCGTCGAATGAAGGCATGCACTGGTATGAAGTGGTCCCTGTTGCCGCCTTGGTTGGCAGCGTGACGGCTGTGACCGGCCACCGCGACCAGGATTCCGAGCTTTACGTTGAAGCCGAATTTATCGACGCGAGCACCGGCGAGACTGTGGCCAAAGTGGTGCGCAAAGTCTTCGGTGAAACCCTGGAAAATGCCAGCCAGCCCGTCACCGTCAATGACTTCAAAGTAGCGATCAAGAAAGTAGGCAGTGATTTGCAGGCGTTTATCCGCTAACGGCCAACACCCCGCCCGGCCTTGGTGGCCGGGCAGGGTGCGAAGGGCTGACAAACAGCGCTTACCCCAGCAGCCCGCGCTGCGCCAGGTTCTTCATTAATGTCCCGACCCCAAATGCCCATTGCGGGGCCTGGTCGCTGCCGGTGACGCGGTTGTGCAACGCACCCAGCATCGGGGACGAGATGCTCACCACGTCGTCCGCTTTGTGGGTGAAGCCCTGACCCGGCTGATCGCGGTCTTCTGTCGGCGCGAACAGAGTGCCCAGGAACAGCACAAAGCCGTCCGGGTACTGGTGGTTGGCGTTGAGCGTTTGTTCGGCCAGGTCTGCCGGGTCGCGGCTGATCTGGTTCATTGAGCTTTTGCCGTCAAGCACGTAGCCGTCCATGCCCTCAACGCGCAGGGTCACTTCGCACTGGCGCACGTCGTCCAGGTTGAAGTGTTCGTCGAACAGGCGAATAAACGGCCCCAGCGCACAGGACGCGTTGTTGTCCTTGGCCTTGCTCAACAGCAGCGCGCTGCGGCCTTCGAAGTCGCGCAGGTTGACGTCGTTGCCCAGGGTTGCGCCGTGTATCCGGCCCTGGCTGTCTGCCGCCAGTACCACTTCCGGTTCCGGGTTGTTCCAGCTCGAACCCGGGTGGATGCCGATGGCGTTGCCGCTGCCCACGGCCGACAGAATCGGCGCCTTGGTGAAGATTTCGGCGTCCGGGCCAATGCCGACTTCCAGGTACTGCGACCACATGTTCTGTTCGATCAGCACCTGCTTGAGGCGCATGGCCTCGGGCGAACCGGGGCGCAGGTCGCGCAGGTTGTTGCCAATCACTTCATGCACCAGGGCGCGGACTTCTTCGGCGCGCAGGGCATCGCCACCGGCTTTTTCCTCGATCACCCGTTCAATCATGCTGGCGGCAAAGGTCACGCCCGCTGCCTTGATCACTTGCAGGTCCACAGGAGCCAGCAGGTACGGTTTGGTCTGGTCGCGTTGCTCGCCACTGTTGGTCAGCAGGGCCTGGATTGTGCCCAGCGAGGTACCTCGGATTTCGCGCACGGCTTGCAGCGGGTTTTCGCTATCCAGCAGCAAACTCAAAGTAGGGAAGTGGGCGGTACAGTCGATCACTTCGCCGTCACGAATAACCACCACGGCTGGGCCACCACGTTCGCCGGGCAACCACGCGCGACCGACCAGTGTTGCGCGTTGCCAGTCATCCGGCAGGGAGTTTTTTACGGTCAATTGCAGGGTTTGCATTAGCGTGATCCTTGAAAGAGGGGTTGGGAGCGGGCTTGCTCGCGATGCAGGCGCTGCGGTTTCTCAGGAAAACCGAGGTGATGTCATCGCGAGCAAGCCCGCTCCCACAGGTCAGGTCATGTGTCCAGTGTGTTTAGTGGGAGTGGCGGGGCGGGCCGTTTTCCGGGATCACGCGCCAGTACAGCGTCGCCGGTTCCAGGCAGCCGCCCGTGGACAGCTGGCCCACCAGTTGGCGATACAGTTCCTGCCATGGGGTTTGTGACGGTGCCAGCGGTGGCAGCGGTTCCTGGCGACGCTCATCGAGCACGCTTTCGTCCACCAGCAGGTTGACGCTGCGGGCATTGAGGTCGACGCGCAGGCGGTCACCGGTGCGCAGCAGCGACAGGCCACCGCCCACGGCGGATTCCGGGGACATGTTGAGGATCGACGGGCTGGCCGACGTGCCGCTCTGGCGGCCATCCCCCATGCACGGCAGGGAGTCGATCCCGGCCTTGATCAGGTTGGAAGGCGGCGCCATGTTCACCACTTCGCCGCTGCCGGGGAAGCCTACGGTGCCACAGCCGCGAATCACCAGAATGCAGCGCTCGTCGATGTCCAGGGACGGGTCGTTGATCCGCGCCGTGTAGTCTTCCGGGCCCTCGAACACAATGGCCCGCGCGTCGAAGCTGTTGGGTTGCAGCGGATCGCTGAGGTAGGTCTTGCGGAAGGCTTCACCCACCACCGACATTTTCATGATGGCGCTGTCGAAGAAGTTGCCGCTGAGCACGATAAAGCCGGCACGGTGCATCAGGGGGTCTTCGTACGAGCGGATCACATCGCGGTCGCCGGTGACGCAGTCGGCTACCACCTCGCCCATCTTGCGGCCACTCACGGTGAGGCAGTCGCGGTGCAGGCGCCCCACCTTGTCCAGCTCATGCATCACCGCCGGTACGCCGCCGGCGCGGTGGAAACTTTCGCCCAGGTATTCGCCGGCCGGCATGCAGTTGACCAGCAATGGCACGTCTTCACCCACGCGCTGCCAGTCTTCGAGCGACAGGTCGATGCCGCTGTGGCGGGCAATGGCGATCAGGTGGGGCGGGCAGTTGGTGGACGCGCCCAGCGCCGAGGCCACGGCAATGGCGTTTTCGAATGCAGCGTGGGTCATGATCTGTGACGGGCGTACGTCTTCGCGCACCAGGTCGACAATCCGCATGCCGGTGGCATAGGCCATTTGCCCGCGTTCGCGGTAAGGCGCCGGGATGCTGGCGCAGCCGGGCAGCGACATGCCCAGTGCTTCGGCCAGGGCGTTCATCGACAGGGCGGTGCCCATGGTGTTGCAGTGGCCAATCGACGGTGAGGAGGCGGTGGTCAGGGTCATGAACCCTTCGTAATCAATCTCGCCGGCGCTGAGCAGATTGCGCGCATGCCACAGCACCGTGCCCGAACCGATGCGCTGACCCTTGTGCCAGCCATCGAGCATCGGCCCGCCGGACAGCACAATGGAGGGCAGGTCAGTGGTGGCGGCGGCCATCAGGCAGGCCGGGGTGGTTTTGTCGCAGCCGGTGGTCAGCACCACGCCGTCCAGCGGGTAGCCGTGGAGCACTTCCACCAGGCCCAGGTAGGCGAGGTTGCGATCCAGCGCCGCAGTGGGGCGCCGCGATTGCTCGGCAATCGGGTGCACCGGGAACTCCATCGGGATGCCGCCCGCGTCGCGGATGCCGTCCTTGACCCGCTTGGCCAGTTCAATGTGATGGCGGTTGCAGGGTGTCAGGTCGCTGCCGGTCTGGGCGATCCCGATGATGGGCCGCCCCGATTGCAGCTCGGCCCGGGTCAGGCCCTGGTTCATGTAGCGTTCCACATACAGCGCGGTAAGGTCGGCGTGGCTTGGATCGTCGAACCACAGCTGGCTGCGCAGGCGGCGTGGGGTTGAATCGGTCATGGCAGGCTCCGGCAAGTTATTCGGGCAATGGGTTGTTGCGGCGCAGCTGACGGATCAGCCCGGCGTGGTCGAGTTCGCCGTCACCGGCCTCGACCATGGCGGCAAACAGGCTGTCCACCAGGCTGCCCACGGGGAGCGACAGACCAAGCTTTTGCGCCTGGGCGAGGGCGGTGCGGGTGTCCTTGAGTTGCCATTTGGCAGGACCGCCCGGGGTGAAGTCGTTGGTGAGCATGCGTTGCCCGTGTTGACGCCAGATCGGTGAGTCGACAAAGCCGCCCATCAGCGCTTCGTGGACCTTGGCCGGGTCGGCACCGCCCCGTTCGGCCAGCAGCAGGCCCTCGGCGACGGTGGCGATGGTGCTGGCGACGATCAACTGGTTGACCAGCTTGGACAGCTCGCCGGTGCCGGCCGGGCCGACATGTACCGGACGGCCCATGGCCGCCAGCACCTGGCGGCCCTGCTCGAAGGCGGCTACGTCGCCACCGACCATGATCGCCAGGCTGGCTTCCCGCGCCCCGCGCTCGCCCCCCGACACCGGAGCGTCGAGGTAGCGCAGGCCCAGCGCCGTGCAGCGGCGTGCCTGGTCGGCGGCGGTGTCCACCGGGATCGAACTCATCACCACCACCAGCGCCCCCGGCGCCAGTGCCAGTGCGGCGCCGTTTTCACCCAACAGCACCTCGTCGCAGGTCGGGCCATCGCTGAGCATGCAGA
>JBILYW010000647.1:0-2557 GCA_044377555.1 Pseudomonas sp. | reverse complement strand
ACACCGACCTTGGCCAGCATGGTGGCGTGAGCCACGGAGCCCATGATGTCGTGACGATAAAGGCGCTGGTCGAAAGTGACGGAGGCGGTGAAACGCGCAACGAAGGCGTCGACGGGTTCACTGAAGCGGCCGCCCCAGGACTGATTGGTCTTGTCGGTGCTCATGGATTCGCTCGTAATCGGCTGAGGGGGAGTTACACAAAAAGTTACCGCGGATCATAACAGGGTTGCCAATCATGGCGTTGACGCAGCTCGGCAGGTTTTAGTGTGAAGTGCGGTATAAACAAATTTCCGAAACGAAATGTATCGTTTGAATACTTTCGTCTTGGCAACCGTCTACAGTTGGTCGTATGGATCAGTCATAGCAGGTCTTTGTAGATTGCCAGACGTATCCGGTATTAAATCGAGAAACGGATACAGGTGAATTTTGCTGTGCGGCTTGCGGCACTTTTTGGCCTCCGCGCTAGTCTTAGCGTGGATCGCCGTGACAGTCGTCACTTCACTTGTCTACGCTATCCTTGTGCGAGACTCACGCAGGAATACAGCGCTATATGAATGTCCTGATCGTTGATGACGAAACCCTGGCCCGCGAGCATTTGAGCCATTTGCTCAGCACGCTTGGGGGCTATACGTTACTGGAGCCTGGCGCCACGAATGGCGAAGAGGCATTAACCCTGATCGAAAGCTTGAAGCCGGATGTCGTTTTGCTCGATATCCGCTTGCCGGGCCTCGACGGGTTGCAGGTTGCGGCCAAATTATGCGAACGCGAGCTACCTCCGTCGGTAGTGTTTTGCGTGGCGCCTGACGAGTTTTCCGTACAGGCCTTGCAAGAAAGCGGCGTCAGCTATGTGCTCAAACCTGTCAGTGCCGGGGATCTGAGCGCCGCCTTGAAAGAGGCCCACCGGCCCAACCGCATCCAGCTGGCCGCGCTCACCCGCCCGGCTGCGCAAACGGGCAGTGGCCCGCGCAGCCATATCAGTGCCAGAACCCGCAAAGGCATTGAGCTGATCCCCATCGACCAGGTGATTTACTTCATTGCTGACCATAAATACGTGACCTTGCGTCACGCGGGCGGCGAAGTCTTGCTCGATGAACCCCTCAAGGCCCTTGAAGACGAGTTCGGTGACCGCTTTGTGCGTATTCACCGAAATGCGTTGGTGGCACGTGATCGGATCGAGCGTCTGCAACGCACGCCGCTGGGGCATTTCCAGCTGTTCCTTCGGGGGCTTAACGGTGATGCATTGATCGTGAGTCGCCGGCATGTGGCGGGTGTGCGCAAGATGATGCAGCAGCTGTAAAAGGCGCAGGCGCGCCGTTTTGGGCCAGGGAGGCCGAGGACTTTCTGATACAAGTCAAAGCTGCTTTGGCTGAGCTGTTATTATCAGCCGTATCTTTTCAGTACGGATTGATCCATGTCCTCTCGCGAAATCCGCATCGCTACCCGTAAAAGCGCCCTGGCTCTGTGGCAGGCCGAATACGTCAAAGCCCGTTTGGAACAGGCTCACCCAGGTCTTGTGGTGACGCTGGTGCCCATGGTCAGCCGTGGCGACAAGCTGCTGGACTCGCCACTGTCGAAAATCGGCGGCAAGGGTCTGTTCGTCAAGGAGCTGGAAACCGCTCTGCTCGAAAACGAAGCCGACATCGCTGTGCACTCCATGAAAGACGTACCGATGGACTTCCC
This sequence comes from Pseudomonas sp., assembly GCA_044377555.1. Taxonomy (GTDB): domain Bacteria; phylum Pseudomonadota; class Gammaproteobacteria; order Pseudomonadales; family Pseudomonadaceae; genus Aquipseudomonas. The sequence goes on along the minus strand of JBILYW010000647.1, from coordinate 877 downwards.
TGAAGGCCTGGGTCTGTTCTGCATTTGCGAGCGCGAAGATCCGCGCGATGCTTTTGTCTCCAATACCTTTGCCAGCCTCGACGATCTGCCCCGGGGCAGCATTGTCGGCACGTCAAGCCTGCGCCGCCAGGCCCAGCTACTGACTCGCCGCCCGGATCTGGAGATCCGTTTTCTGCGTGGCAACGTCAACACTCGCCTGGCCAAGCTCGATGCCGGTGAGTACGACGCCATTATCCTGGCTGCGGCGGGCCTGATCCGTCTCGGTTTTGAAGACCGCATCACCTCGGCGATCAGCATCGAAGACAGCTTGCCGGCGGGCGGCCAAGGTGCCGTGGGCATCGAATGCCGCAGCGTAGACACCGAAATTCATGCCCTGCTGGCGCCGTTGCACCATGCGGATACTGCCGTGCGCGTCACCGCCGAGCGGGCCTTGAACAAACATCTGAACGGTGGCTGCCAGGTCCCGATTGCCTGCTATGCCGTACTGGAAGGCGAGCAAATCTGGTTGCGCGGCCTGGTGGGGGAACCCAGTGGTGGCCTGTTGCTGAGTGCCCAGGCTCGCGGACCACAAAGTGCGGCTGCCGCGCTGGGCGTGCAGGTTGCCGAAGACCTGCTGGCTCAAGGCGCTGGCGCTATCTTGCAAGCCGTTTATGGTGAGGCAGGACACGAGTGACACGCTGGCGCCTGTTGTTGACCCGGCCCGCTGAAGAGTCGGCGGCGCTTGCGAACGAGCTGTCCGGGGCCGGGATTTTCAGCAGCAGCTTGCCGCTACTGGCGATCCAGCCGTTGGTGTTGACTGACGCACAGCGGGAGCCGATCGCCCATCTTGAGCGATATTGCGCCGTGATTGTGGTCAGCAAGCCCGCGGCACGCCTGG
>JBILYW010000118.1:0-7870 GCA_044377555.1 Pseudomonas sp. | reverse complement strand
GGCTCTGCTTCGGTGCGGCTCTTGTACTCCAGGTTGCCTTCTGCGAGGCCACGGTCGCTGACCACGATCCGGTGAGGGATGCCGATCAGTTCCATGTCGGCGAACTTGATGCCGGGGCTGGTTTTCTTGTCGCGATCGTCCAGCAGTACTTCAAAACCCGCTGCCGTCAGTTGCGCGTAGAGGTTGTCAGTGGCTTCGCGAACCGCTTCGGTTTCGTAGCGCAGGGGAACCAGTGCTACCTGGAAAGGTGCCAGGGCATCGCTCCAGATAATGCCGCGCTCGTCGTTGCTCTGCTCGATGGCCGCCGCTACAACGCGGGAAACACCAATGCCGTAGCAGCCCATTGCCAGGGTGACCGGCTTGCCGTTTTCGCCTAGCACCTGGCACTTCATCGCTTCGCTGTACTTGGTGCCCAGCTGGAAGATGTGGCCGACTTCGATGCCGCGCTTGATTTCCAGCGTGCCTTTGCCATCCGGGCTCGGGTCGCCGGCAACCACGTTGCGCAGGTCGGCAACGGTCGGTACTGGCAGGTCGCGTTCCCAGTTCACGCCGAAGTAGTGCTTGTCGTCGATGTTGGCACCCACGCCGAAGTCGCTCATCAGCTCGACTGAACGGTCAATGATGCACGGCAGCGGCAGGTTCAGCGGGCCCAGGGAGCCTGCGCCTGCGCCGATGGCGTCACGCAGTTCTGCGTCCGAAGCCATGGTCAGCGGGCTTGCCACCAACGGATGGTTGCCGGCCTTGATTTCGTTCAGTTCGTGATCGCCGCGGATGACCAGTGCGATCAGCTTGCCTTCTTCAGCGGCATGAACGATCAGGGTCTTGACGGTTTTTTCGATGGGCAGGTCATAGTTTTCGACCAGCTGCGCGATGGTTTTGGCATCTGGCGTGTCGACCAGGCGCAGCTCCAGGGTGGCAGCAGGACGCGAGGTTTCGACAGGAACGGCTTCGGCTTTTTCGATGTTGGCCGCGTAGTCGGAACCATTGCTGAACACGATGTCGTCTTCGCCGGACTCGGCCAGTACGTGGAACTCGTGGGAGCCGGCACCGCCGATGGAGCCGTTGTCTGCTTCAACCGGACGGAAGTTCAGGCCCAGGCGGGTGAATACATTGCAGTAGGCCTGGTGCATGCGGTCATAGGTGACCTGCAGCGAAGCGTTGTCTACGTGGAACGAGTAGGCGTCCTTCATGATGAACTCGCGGCCGCGCATCAAACCGAAGCGCGGGCGTGTTTCGTCACGGAATTTGGTCTGGATCTGGTACAGGTTGATCGGCAACTGCTTGTAGCTGTTCAGCTCGTTGCGGCACAGATCGGTGATGACTTCTTCGTGGGTCGGGCCTACGCAGAACTCGCGACCATGACGATCTTTCAGGCGCAACAGTTCGGCGCCGTATTCTTCCCAGCGCCCGGACTCCTGCCACAGCTCAGCCGGCTGGATGCTCGGCATCAGCACTTCCAGAGCGCCAGCAGCGTTCATTTCTTCGCGAACGATGGCTTCGGCCTTGCGCATGATCCGCAGGCCCATGGGCAGCCAGGTGTACAGGCCGGAAGCAAGTTTGCGAATCATGCCTGCGCGCAGCATCAGCTGGTGGCTGATAACGACCGCATCTGAAGGCGTTTCTTTCTGTGTGGCGAGCAAATATTGACTGGTGCGCATGGTTAGTCGTTGCCGTGCTGATGACTAGAAATGACTGGGCATTGTACGGGCGTGACGTGCTTGCGTACAGGGTGGGCGGGGGAGAGGGGCTCCCCCGTGTATTTACGGGTGTTTTTCGAGGACGACAGCAGGTTTCTGGCGCGCCCGGCGGGTTTCCTGGTACCAGTGCAGGCTGATCAGCAGCAGCGTCGGAATGCCCATCAGTGCAGTGATGATGAAGAACTGGTGATAACCATACTTCTCGACCAGGACCCCCGAGTAGCCGCCCATCAAACGTGGCAGCAGCAACATGATGGAGCTGAGCAGGGCGTATTGGGTGGCGGAAAACTTGAGGTTGGTCAGGCTGGACAGGTAGGCCACGAACGCCGAGGTGGCGAGGCCGGAACTGAAGTTGTCGAGTGAAATCGTGACGACCAGCATCTCCATGTTCGGGCCCATGTCGGCCAGCAACATGAACAGCAGATTGGTGCCTGCCGATGCTGCACCGCCAATCAGCAGGATCGGCAAAATACCGAAGCGCACAATCAACAGGCCGCCCATGCCGGCGCCGACGAGGGTCATGATCAGACCGAAAATCTTGCTGACACCGGCGATCTGATCCTTGGTGAAGCCCTGGTCGATATAGAACACGTTGGCCATCACGCCCATGACTGTGTCCGACATGCGATAGGTGGCGATCAGGCCGAGCAACAGCAGGGCTTGCCAGCGATAGCGCACGATAAAGTCGTTTACCGGTGTGAGCACCGGAGCCAGCCCGCGTCGTCCGATAGACGACAGGCAGAGCACCGTCAGCAGGGTGTACAGGATCGCCCGCAGAAAGGCCCGATCTTCCATTACCAGGTTCATCGGGCTGATGCCTTCAAACAGCACACCTGCAAAATCGGTGTTGTAGAGCTGAGTGAACATGGCAGGGACTGAAACCAGCAGCACAATCAGTACGAAAACAGACGCCAATTGATGACCGAAGCTGTAGCGCCCGGCCGACAACTGGGTGCGCAAAGGCACTGGCGGTTCGCGCATGAACAGGGTGGTGAGCAGCGCGGGCACCATCAGCAAGCCGAACAGCACGTAGGTGCCGGTCCAGGCCGAGTGCTTGTAGTTGAAGCCCGTAGAGCCGAAACCCTCGGCAAAGAACAGGGCGCCAGCGGTGGCCAGCAGGGCCGCCACGCGATACCCGGACATGTAACTGGCGGCGAGCGCGGCCTGGCGGTTGTCTTCTGCGATTTCCAGGCGATAGGCGTCTACGGCAATGTCCTGGGTCGCCGAGGCGAAGGACACGACAACCGCGATGGCTATCAGCCAGGAAAGGTGTTTTTGCGGGTCACAAAAGCCCATGCCGATCAGGCCCAGGATCACCAGCGACTGTGACAGCACCAGCCATGAGCGACGCCTGCCCAGTTTTCCGAGCAGCGGCAAACGCCATTGGTCCAGTAGCGGGGACCACACCCATTTAAAGGCGTAGGCCAACCCGATCAGGCTTGCATAGCCGATGGTTTCACGAGCCACACCGGCTTCGCGCAACCAGACGGAAAGCGTTGAGAACACCAGCATGTACGGCAGGCCGGCAGCAAAACCGAGCAGCAACAGCACAAGGGTGGAGGGGCTGGAATAGGCAGCTAGCGCTTCGCGCCAGGTTTTACGGGGCATGGACTGGAGTCTGCCTCTGGTTGCGGAAACAAAGGGCGCACTCTAACCGCAGTGCTCTATCGGGCGCCAGCCATGGCGTTGTATATCCACGCGATTATTCATGATGCTGATGCCTTCGGCGCGCAAACGCGCACGCTGTTCGTCACCGGACGGGCTGCCTGCCGGCAAGCTGATGCGCCCGCCAGCGGCGAGTACCCGGTGCCAGGGCAGGCGTGTGCCTTCGGGGAGCTGGCTGAGCGTTCGCCCAACCCAGCGTGCCGCCCGACCCAGCCCGGCCAGTTCGGCAAGCTGGCCGTAAGACACCACATAACCGGCGGGCACCATCATCAAGGTTGAATACAGCGCCGTTCGACGAATCTCGGCCGGGGTTTGAGGAGGGGCGGTCGGTGTGCTCACGGTGTACTTCTGATCAAAGGGCTGAAGTTTGAACTGAACTATAGAGGGAACTCCAACACAATGAGTCGGTCTTTCTTCCTCAAGGGCGTGTCCAACAGGATAATGCCGGCAATCTTTCGTACTCCTGAGTTCCTCGTCCGCTTATGTTGTCCAGAACCCTGTTATGCCTTGCTGTCTTTAGTGCCTCTTCGCCTTTGCTTGCCGATACCGTGTGGTTGAAAAACGGCGACCGTCTGAGCGGCAAGATCAAAGTATTCGATGGCGGCAAGTTGCTGATCCAGACCGAATACGCGGGTAACGTTCCCATTGACTGGAAGCAGGTCAAAACACTGGAGAGTGATCAGGAGCTGCTGGTCAAGCAAGATGCCTATACCGGCGAAAAGGCCAAGTCCTTGCTCGCCGCCGAAGACGGCAGCGTAACCCTGGCCAATGGCGAGATGCCGAAGACAGTCGCGCTGGCCAGTATTCAGCAGATCATCAAGCCCAAACCCGTGATTGAAGACCTGGTCTGGAAAGGCAACGTCGATGTGGCGCTGGACTACAAACGGGCGGACAAGGACACCGATGACTACGACATCGACTTCAAGACCACCGCCCGTCACGGGGCCTGGCGTCATCACGCAGAAGGCGAATACAACCGCGAGTTTCAGAACGATGTGGTAACCGCCGACAACTGGACCGCCGAGTACGCGCTTGATCACTTCATCGATGAAAAGTGGTACTGGCAGGGCCGCCTGACCTACAACCGCGACAGGGTGGAAGACATTTCCCGCCAGCGCACGGTGGGTACGGGCCCGGGCTACCAGTTTTGGGATGACGAACTGGGTGCGTTCTCGCTGGGTTCACTGCTGAACCGCACCGACTATGAATACTCTGACGGCAAGAAAGACAATTTCTACTCGCTGGCAGTGAAGTGGGATTACAACCGTTACCTGATGGGCAAAACCGTGTCCATCTTCACCAATGGTGAGTTGGGCAAGTCACTGGAAGGGGGAACGGACTACAACCTCGATTCTGAGATCGGGCTGCGTTACAAGGTGACGGAGTGGGCATCGCTCAACCTCAAGGCAGAAAAAGACCTGATTGGCAGCTCAAGCGGCTCAGACAATGCTCTCAACAAAACCCGCTACACAGTAGGGTTTGGTGTGACCTGGTAAACGTTCACACCAATCTGTAGCCGCTGCACTGCCCATCGCAGCCTGCGGCAGCGGCAGCGGGGTCTTGGTTTAAATCCGCAGCCCGCCATCGAGCTCCAGAATGCGCCCGGTGTAGTAGTCGTTCTCGAAAATGTACGCCGCCGAGTGGGCGATTTCTTCGACCTTGCCCATGCGTTTGAGCGGTATGCCGGACGTCATTTTTTCGAGGGCTTCGGGTTTCATGCCCAGGGTCATTTCGGTTTCGATAAAGCCCGGTGCAATGCCGGCAACGCGAATGCCATAGCGCGACAGCTCCTTGGCCCAGGTCACGGTTGCCGCAGCTACCCCGGCCTTGGCTGCCGAGTAGTTGGTCTGCCCGACGTTGCCGGCGCGCGAGATCGACGAGATGTTGATAATCGCGCCCTGGCTGTTCAACTCGATCATTTTCGCCGCCACCTCACGGGTACACAGGAAAACGCCGGTCAGGTTGACGTCGATCACTGCCTGCCATTGCGCCAGGCTCATCTTGGTCATCACCCCGTCCTTGACCTTGATCAACAAGCCGTCGCGCAAAATGCCAGCATTGTTGACCAGGCCATTGATCGCGCCAAAATCTTCTGCAATTTGGGCAACGGTTTGCGTAACCTGTTCTTCGTCAGCGACGTTGCACAGGTAGGCGCGGGCTTCTACACCCTGTGCCTGACAGGCCGCGACCGCCAATTCGAGTTTTTCCGGATTGAGATCCACCAATGCCAGTTTGGCGCCCTTGGCCGCCAGATACTCAGCCATGGCGCGACCCAGCCCTTGGCAGCCGCCAGTGATAATGATTACTTTGTCTTTTAGTTGCATGAGTGCCCTGATCTCGACCGTTATCGACGGATTTTTTATTAAGGAGTCATAAGTTGAGCGTTGAAGCTGCCAAGCATGCCCGAGAACTACTGCTCAAGGAATACCGTGGCGCCTTGTCCACTCAGTCCAAGGCCATGCCGGGCTTTCCTTTCGGCTCCGTGGTGCCTTATTGCCTGGACGACCAAGGGCGGCCACTGATTTTGATCAGCCGTATTGCCCAGCACACCCATAATCTGCGCAAGGACCCCAAGTGCTCCTTGATGGTCGCAGAGCGTGGAGCAGAGGATGTCCAGGCTGTTGGGCGCCTGACGTACCTGGCCGAAGCCGAGCAGTTGACCGAGGCCAGCGCGATCGAAGCCGCAGCCGAGCGTTACTACCGCTACTTCCCTGAAGCCAGGGGCTATGACACCGCCCATGATTTTGATTTTTGGGTGCTTAACCCGGTTCGCCACCGTTATATAGGGGGGTTTGGAGCCATCCACTGGCTGGATCAGGTCACGCTGGCCAACCCCTTTGCCGGGCAAGTCGAGCTGCGCATGGTCGAACATATGAATGACGACCATGCCAATGCCATCGAGCACTACGTCAAATTGACCGGGTTACCGCAAACACAGCCAGCTAAGCTGGTGGGCATCGACAGCGAAGGCATGCATTTGCGTATCGGTGAAGGCCTCTACTGGCTGGGCTTTCCAGAGCTTTGCAACACTTCGACACAGGTGCGCGAAGCTCTGGTTTTACTGGCTCGGGCAAGCGAGTGGCCGAAAAAACAGACGGCATAGCCTTGAATTTGGAGAGGCACGCCGTCATCTAAGATGGGTTGGAAGATATTCTTCCGGAGAGGAATCATTTGATGCGTGCTTTTCTATTGCTCTTTCTGTTGTTTCCAGTGCTAGAGCTGTATGTCTTTTTCAAGGTCAGCACCGCTATCGGGTTTTTCCCTGCGTTGCTGCTGATCATTGCCGGCTCCATGCTGGGTGTTCTGGTGGTTCGCGTCGCAGGCCTGGCCACGGCGCTGCGGGCGCGTGAAAGCCTTAATCGCGGCGAGCTGCCAGCCCAGCAAATGCTTGAAGGCCTGATGCTGGCGCTGGGTGGCGGCTTGCTGGTACTGCCAGGTTTTATCAGCGATGCAGCCGGCCTGCTGTTGCTGTTCCCGCCTGTTCGCCGGTTCCTGGTCAATCGTCTGCGCAAGCGTGCAGAAGAACAGGCCATTCGCCAGCGTGCATTTGCCGATGATTTTGCAGCCGCCAATCGTCCTGCAAACCACCAGCCCCTGGGGCGTGAGCCCAATGTTATCGAAGGCGAGTTCGAGCACCGCGACAAATAAGGCGTTTGGCGTTATCAACACGGCACCTTGGGTGCCGTGTTTGTTTTCGGCAGCACACAAGGTTAAAAATTTCATGGGTGCGCCCTTGTAATAAGTGGATGCGCCCTTATGTAACGGACACCGCAGGGTTTTACTGGCAACAGCACTATCCCCTCAGCGAATCGCACCCGGCATTTCCGGACTTGCAAACCCAGCCGGTATTGACACCGGCCGATGAACACCACAATTAGGAGAGATCGACAATGAAGCTTCGTCCTCTGCATGACCGCGTCGTAATCCGTCGCAGCGAAGAAGAAAAGAAAACCGCTGGCGGTATCGTTCTGCCGGGTTCCGCTGCCGAAAAAGCCAACAGCGGTGAGATTCTCGCTGTAGGCACTGGCCGCGTTCTGGACAACGGTGAAGTGCGTGCGCTGGCTGTGAAAGTGGGTGACAAGGTTGTGTTCGGCCCTTACTCCGGCAGCAACACTGTGAAAGTCGACGGCGAAGACCTGCTGGTTATGGCTGAGAACGAGATTCTCGCTGTTATCGAAGGCTGATTTCCCGCTCCTTTTCCCGTTACTACAAAGTATTTAAGGAAGAACGAACATGGCTGCTAAAGAAGTTAAATTCGGCGACTCCGCCCGTAAAAAAATGCTGGCCGGTGTAAACGTCCTGGCTGACGCAGTAAAAGCGACCCTGGGCCCTAAAGGCCGTAACGTGATCATCGAGAAGAGCTTCGGCGCTCCGACCATCACCAAGGACGGCGTGTCCGTTGCCAAAGAAATCGAGCTGAAAGATCGCTTCGAAAACATGGGCGCGCAGCTGGTTAAAGACGTTGCCTCCCGTGCCAACGATGACGCCGGTGACGGTACTACCACTGC
>JBILYW010000646.1:0-2568 GCA_044377555.1 Pseudomonas sp. | reverse complement strand
AAGAGCCTGTGCTCTGCGCGCCAAATGACCCGGATGACGCCCGCCTGCTGTCCACCGTTGCCGGTGAGAAGATCGACGAAGTGTTCATCGGTTCGTGCATGACCAACATCGGCCACTTCCGCGCTGCGGGCAAGTTGCTGGACAAGGTCAAAGGTCAGCTGCCAACCCGTCTGTGGCTGTCGCCGCCGACCAAAATGGACGCTCACCAACTGACCGAAGAAGGCTACTACGGCATCTTCGGCAAAGCTGGCGCACGCATGGAAATGCCGGGCTGCTCGCTGTGCATGGGTAACCAGGCACGTGTAGAGCCGAACTCGACTGTTGTGTCGACTTCGACCCGTAACTTCCCGAACCGTCTGGGTGACGGCGCCAACGTTTACCTGGCTTCGGCCGAGCTGGCGTCGGTTGCCTCGATCCTGGGTCGCCTGCCAACCGTAGAGGAATACATGGTCTACGCGGCAGAGATCAACACCATGGCAGCGGACGTGTACCGCTACCTGAGCTTTGATCAGATCGCCGAATTCCGTGAAGCGGCTGCAAATGCCAATATCCCGGTTATTCAAGCGTAAGCTGATGCAGTAACGAAAAAGCCCCGGCTTGTTCTCAAGAGCCGGGGCTTTTTCATGTCTGCTGTTCAGCGATTCAAAGCAGCGGCGAGACGACTTGCTGCTCGCGCGGCCAGGCATCGAGTACGGCCTTGAACAGGGTCGCCAGCGGTATCGCAAAGAATATCCCCCAGAAGCCCCACAACCCGCCAAACAACAGTACCGCGCAAATGATGGCCACCGGGTGCAAGCTCACAGCCTCCGAAAACAGCAGCGGCACCAGCACATTGCCATCGAGGGTCTGGATGATTCCGTACACTGCCATCAGGTAGATGAACTGGTCGCTCCAGCCCCACTGGAACAACGCAATCAACAGCACAGGCACGGTCACCACCACGGCGCCCACATAGGGCACCACCACCGAAATACCCACCAGCAGTGCCAGCAGCGCCGCGTAGTTAAGGCCCATGGTGACGAAGGCGATGTAGGTTACGCCGCCACAAATAATGATCTCGATGACTTTGCCACGGATGTAGTTGGCGATCTGGCGGTTCATTTCCTCGGCCACACGGGTAATCAGCGCCCGCTCGCGAGGCAGATAGCCACGCACCCAGCGGCCAATCACCGCACGGTCCTTGAGGAAGAAAAACACCAGAATCGGCACCAGCACCAGATAGATCATGATGTTGACCAGCAACGGCAAACTGGACAGCGAAAAGGTCAGTGCAAGCTGCCCGAACTTGCCGATCTCACCGCGTGCCACTTCAATGGCTTGCAGCACCTGCTCATCCGACACCAGATGCGGGTAACGCTCGGGCAACAGCAGCAGCAACGATTGCCATTTGGCGAGCATGCCCGGCAACTCATTGAACAGCGTGATCAACTGATGCCACAGCAACGGCACCACCACCACGATAAACACCAGCAACAGCCCCATAAACAGCGCAAACACCAGGCCAACCGCCGCCGCACCCGGCACCCGCATGCGTTCCAGCGCAACCACCAGGCCTTGCATCAGGTACGCCAGCACCATGCCGGCCAGTACCGGCGCCAGCATGCCGCCCAAGGTCAGGACCGCGGTAAAGGCCAACACCAGCAACACCGCCAGCACCACGGCCTCTTCATCAGAAAAGTAGCGCTGAACCCAATCACGTAACACTTTAAACATCGAAATTCCTTAGAAGAAAGCGCCGCGAGGACTCAGGCCTTGCGTAACCAGTAGCTATAAGTGCCGGCATCATCCTCTTCACGCAGCAGCTCATGCCCTGCCAAACGTGCGAAGGTACGAAAATCACGCTGTGAGCCCGCGTCCGTGGCAATCACCTTGAGGGTCTGACCGCTGGCCATCTTGTTCAGCGCCATCTTGGCCTTGAGCAGTGGCAACGGGCAATTGAGACCCGTGGCATCCAGTTCAGCATCATGGGCCAACGCATTCGTCATTACGTATTCCTCTGGCGCGCCGGGTCGGCATTTTTAGGCTGGCTAGAATACCCCAAGCGGAGTCGCCACTGGTCGTCAGACGAGTGTCCAGCTACAGTAAGCGCTTTACCGACCAGAGCCTTGTGCATGACTTTTCTGCGCCCTACCCTGTTGACGCTCGCTTGCCTGCTCGCCTCACCGAGTTTCGCCGACGATTTACCGTCTCTGGGTGACGCCAGTTCGTCCATTGTCTCGCCGCAGCAAGAGTACCAATTGGGCCGTGCCTGGTTGAGCATGCTGCGCAGTCAGGTGTCGCAACTCAACGACCCGCAACTCAAGGATTACGTCGAAACCAGCGTCTACAAGCTGGTCGAAACCAGCCAGGTGCAAGACCGCCGCCTGGAATTCATCCTGATCAACAGCCCGCAGCTCAACGCCTTCGCCGCACCCGGCGGGATCATCGGGGTTAACGGCGGCCTGTTCCTCAACGCGCAGACTGAAGGCGAGTACGCTTCGGTAATGGCCCACGAACTGGCCCACTTGTCGCAGCGCCACTTCGCCCGTGGCGTGGAAGCCCAGCAACGCATGCAACTGCCGATGATGG
>JBILYW010000644.1:0-2570 GCA_044377555.1 Pseudomonas sp. | reverse complement strand
CGCGGCATTCAAGGGCAAAGCCGGGTGGCGGTCACGGTCGACGGTTCGCAGCAGGCACTGGATGTCTATCGGGGTTATGCCGGTACCCAGCAGCGCAGTTACATTGACCCTGACCTGATCAGCGATATCACCATCGACAAGGGGCCGAGCCTCACGTCGAGCGCCATCGGCGGCACGGTCAAAATGCGCACCATCGGCGTTGACGACATCTTGCGCGATGGCAAAACGTTTGGTCTGCGCCTCAAGGGGGATGTGTGGAACAACGGTGTGGCTCCTGCCTCTCGCGACGGCCACTCTGCAACTGAAAAACTGTACTCGGAGCCGCACCGGGACCGTGGTGGCCTGTTCGGCTCCGAGGCGCAGGCCGGCAGTGCCGCGTTCGCTTTTACCCATGACTACTTCGATGTGGTGGCCGCGTATGCTCATCGCAATCAGGGCAACTATTTCGCTGGCAAAAAGGGCCAGGATCGCTACCGCACGTTTGACCGCTATGGCCGCGAAGACATGACGGTAGCCACCACCTACAACCCCGGTGAAGAAGTGCTCAACTCATCGGCAGAGACCGATTCGTACCTGATCAAAACCACCATACGCCCGGCAGACGACCATACGCTGGACCTGGGCTACCGCCGCTACGACGGCCATATTGGCGAAATCATGCCATCGGATATTTTCCGCTTCGGCACCGGGGGCATTTACCAGTACCCGCTGGGCCACACCAAAATCGATACCTACACCGCCCGCTACAACTACCTGCCAAGCGCCAACCCGTTGGTGGACCTGACGGCCAGCCTGTGGATGACGGATGCACAAACCAGCAACTTGACCTCGGTGCTGGCGCCGGCTTCGCAGGCCTATCGCTCTGATCGCAACTGGACCCGTCAGGCCGACCGGCGCATTGGCGGTGACCTGGCCAACACCTCACGGTTCGAGACCCGCCACGGCGACCTGAAGCTGGATGTGGGCGGATCGTTCCAGGTCGAGGAGTTGCGCCCGCAAAAAAGTGTGGTCACCAACCAGGATGACATCAACGCCAACCGCAGCCTGCGCGATGGCTCCAGGCAGGAATTCAGCCTGCACGGCAAGCTGGAGTTCCAGCCGGTCGACCGCCTCACGCTGTGGGGTGGCGGTCGCTACACCTGGTACCGCACCAAGGATCATGTCGCCCACTCGACGGCGCTGCGTGAGGAACGCGAGCTGAGATATCTGAGGGTCTTCAGCCCGCAAAGCTACGGCAACATGATGTGGTTCCCGAATCAGAACGGTCAGTACACCGACGCCACGGACCCGCGGTTGAATAACGGTATTGTTTTCGGTAACACCAATTTCCCTTTCGAGGGCACGCGCTACAACGACTTTGGTGCCACCGAGTCGACGGTCTATCCGTCCCAGACAGGCGAGGTGGTCAGCGGTTATGAGTATTCCGGCAAACAGAGCGACAGCGGCGGGGCGTTTGCTCCTGCCATCGGTTTCAATGTCGAACTGGCACCCGACACGTTCTTCTATGGGTCTTATACCCAGGGCTTGCGCATGCCCTCACTGTTCGAAACCAGCCAGGGCGTGTTGCAGACCATGCCCGGCAAAGGTCTGAAACCCGAGCGCTCAAGCAATTGGGAGATCGGTGCCAGCACCCTGCAAAAAAACCTGCTGGTGGACGACGACTCGGCGGCCCTCAAGGTTGCCTACTTCAACACCAGCATCAAGAACTACATCACCCGCTATTACGATCCCAGCCCGGGGCTGATGGGCCTGATGCAGTTCAGCAATACCGACAGCTTCAAAACCAGCGGCCTGGAATTGCAGTCGCGCTATGACGCGGGCCGCGTGTTCGCTGATTTTTCGTCCACGTACTACCTGAAAACCGAAACCTGCGACTCGACCTTCGCGGCGCGTTTGCGTGCCAGCTCCAACCCCTACCAGGACTTGAGCAAAACCCCGAACTGTACGCCGGGCAGCTTTATGGGCTCTTATTCCAACACCCAGAACCCGCCACGCTTCGCGGCGAACCTGACCACGGGCCTGCGCTTTTTTGACCGGGCGCTGACAGTCGGCGGGCGTGCCACCTATACCTCTGGCCCAACCGTCAAAGCCGACAATGAATGGCAAACCGGCGCCACTACGCCGCAATTGGTCTATCACCAGGTAGCGCTTTTTGATGTGTTCTTTAACTACAAGTTGAAGGATCACACCACCCTGAACGTGTCCTTGCAGAACCTGACCGACCGTTATTACCTGGACCCGCTGGCACAGAGCTTTATGCCCGCTCCGGGGCGCACGCTGCGCATGGGGCTGCAGACCAGGTTCTAGTGCTCGCTGGCAGTTTCGAACATGGCAACAAAGCTGTTTATCAGCGGTGACGGGTTGTCCGCATGCCAGCTCATGTACAGCCCGATGGCAGGGTTTGCAGCTTCTGCCACCGGGCGTATGGGGCGAAATACAACCTTGTCGCGCATGTTCGAGCCGCAGATGGATTCAGGCACCAGGGCCACGCCAAAACCGCAACTCACCAGTCCGATCAGGGTGTGGATCTGCGCGGCTTCCTGTACCACCTTAGGGTAAAAACCGGCGGC
>JBILYW010000645.1:0-2570 GCA_044377555.1 Pseudomonas sp. | reverse complement strand
GTCTGGCGATGGATGGCGATGCCCCGAGCAAGTTCAAGAACCTGTCCCGGCGCTCAGTGCCCTCCAACGGCCTGATCTTCTCCTGTATTTGCCTGCTGGCGGGGGCACTGGTGATCTATGTGGTGCCTAACCTGATGGAGGCGTTCACCCTGATCACCACGGTCTCGGCCACGCTGTTCATGTTTGTCTGGACGATGATCCTGCTGTCCTATCTGGCGTATCGCAAAAAACGCGATCACCTGCACCGTGCCTCGAAGTACAAAATGCCCGGTGGCAAGGTGATGGTCTGGGTCTGCCTGACCTTCTTCGTGTTCATCCTGGCATTGCTGGCGCTGGAAACCGATACCCGTCAGGCGCTGTATCTGGTGCCGGTCTGGTTTGTGCTGCTGGCTCTGGGCTACCGCTCGGTCCTGCGCAACAAGCAGGAAGTAGCGAGCCTGGCCTGCCAGCCAGACTGATTACCGCTTTCACGACATGGGTACTGCCAAGGGGGGCGGCACATAACGTGCCGCCCCCCTCGTTGTTTGCTATCAGGGAGCGATTGGTCATGCGAATTCACGTCACCTTCAAGGACCGCGTCGGCATCACACAGGAAATCCTGATGCTGCTGGGCGCACGTAACCTCAACCTGGATGCGGTGGAAATGAGCCCGCCGAACGTCTACATCGACGCGCCCACCTTGTCCCAAGCGGTTCTGGATGAACTCAACCATGCACTGCTCCTGGTAAAAGGCGTGCGGGCCGTGGAGCTGGTCGCGATCCTTCCGGGCCAGCGTCGGCGCCTGCAGCTTGAGGCCTTGCTCGCGGCCATGAGCGACCCTGTGCTGGCCGTGGACCCCGACGGCTGTGTACTGCTGGCCAACCCCAAACTGGCGGATCTTTACGGGCGCGACCCCACAGGGGAGCCGCTGTCGAAACTGTTCGCCGCACCGGATCTGGCCCGCACCCTGATCGATAAGGGCTTTCGTCTGCCGATGTGCGAAGTGAACTTCAAGGGCCAAGATTTACTCCTCGATGCCACGCCCATCAGCGGCGGGGCAGATGTGCTGGTGGGCGGTCTGCTGACCCTGTACCCGCCGAGCCGTATCGGCGAGCGGCTGGCGTCCTTGCTCCGCGACCCGGCCGAAGGGCTGGAGGCATTGCTGGGCAAATCAGCGGTGCTCGAAGAGCTCAAGTCGCGCCTGCACAAAGTGGCAAGCCTGGATGCGCCGCTGTTGATCCAGGGTGAAACCGGTACCGGCAAGGAGCTGGTGGCCCACGCCTGCCATGCGCTGAGTGCCCGGCGCGATGCGTCGTTTCTGGCGCTCAACTGTGCGGCGCTGCCCGAGAGCCTGGCCGAGAGCGAGCTGTTCGGCTACGCCGCCGGGGCCTTCACCGGTGCCCAGCGTGGCGGCAAGCCGGGGCTGCTGGAGCTGGCCGACCGTGGCACCGTGTTTCTCGATGAAGTGGGGGAGATGTCACCGTACCTGCAGGCCAAGCTGCTGCGGTTTTTGAGCGACGGCTGCTTTCGGCGCATTGGTGGCGAGCGCGAAGTGCAGGTCAATGTACGAGTGCTCTGCGCAACCCACCGTGATCTGGAGCGCATGGTGAGGGAGGGCACTTTCCGCGAGGATCTCTACTACCGCCTCAACGTCCTTAACCTCCTGGTGCCGCCGCTACGGGAGCGCGGCATGGACATCCTGCTGCTGGCCGAGCACTTCCTGCGTCAGGCCTGCGAGCAGATCCACCGACCACCCTGCCGGCTCGCCGCCGCGACCCATCCGCTGCTGCTGGGCAATCGCTGGGCGGGCAATGTGCGCCAATTGCAAAACGTCATCTTCCGCGCTGCGGCCACCAGCGAGGGCGACGTGATTGATTGCGACGGGCTGGAACTGGCCGGTACCGAATTGACCAGCAACAAGGCCGATCCCGAAGAGGTCGTCAGCCTGGAAGCGGCGATGCAGGGCTTCGAGAAGACCCTGCTGGAACACTTCTACGTGACCTATCCGTCTACCCGCCAACTGGCCCTGCGCTTGCAAACCTCGCACACCGCCATCGGACAGCGGCTGCGCAAGTACGGGATAGCCTCGCGGTAAACGGTGGGCCCATGGATCTGTAGTCGCTGCGCTCCTCAGCGACTACAGGGTTTGTGCATCGCGCAATCTATTGCTTTGCTTTGCTTTGCTTTGCTTTGCTTTGCTTTGCTTTGCTTTGCTTTGCTTTGCTTTGCTTTGCTTTGCTTTGCTTTTTGATCTGCTCTTGATCTACCTGCCCCTGCGCGAGGGACACCTGAGCGCAGCGAGGGCCGTACGCTGGGGCAAGGCCTTTTTGGGTATTTTTGTGGTGGTCCGACACTCGGCTGTTTGACAAAAGTGCCTCGCCGTAAGGGCGAAACCCGTAGAAAGCCGTGGCGCATCGAATGGATATGTACCCGGGATGAATAACAGCACCTGCGTTCAGCCTTCTGTGAGGGGCGTTCGTGTCGCTTGATTAATCCCGTGGCTACAGCAAAAGCAAAGGTTAAGGCTTGAAACTGCACAACCCCTTGTGGGAGCGGGCTTGCTCGCGATGGCATCGGCGCGATTCAACTCA
>JBILYW010000117.1:0-7911 GCA_044377555.1 Pseudomonas sp. | reverse complement strand
TATCCACAAGGAACAAAATAACGTGGTCGCCAGCATTGATGATGGTGGCGTCGTGGGCGATAAGCACTTCTTCGTCGCGAATGATTGCGCCAATCGTGGTGCCTGGTGGCAGATGGATTTCGCCGATACTGCGGCCAATCACCTTGCTCGACTTCGAGTCGCCGTGGGCAATCGCCTCGATGGCTTCCGCCGCGCCCCGGCGCAATGAGTGCACGCTGACGATATCGCCACGACGCACGTGGGCCAGCAAAGTGCCGATGGTGGCCAGCTGCGGGCTGATAGCGATGTCTATTTCGCCACCCTGAATCAAATCCACATAGGCCGGGTTGTTGATGATGGTCATCACCTTCTTGGCGCCCAGACGTTTAGCCAGCAGCGACGACATGATGTTGGCTTCGTCGTCGTTGGTCAGGGCCAGAAACAGGTCGGCATCCGCGATGTTCTCTTCGAGCATCAGGTCGCGGTCCGAAGCGCTGCCTTGCAGCACCACGGTGCTGTCCAGGGTGTCGGACAAATAGCGGCAACGCGCAGCATTCATCTCGATGATCTTGACCTGATAACGGCTTTCGATGGCCTCGGCCAGACGTTCGCCGATCTGACCGCCGCCGGCGATGACTATGCGTTTGTAGCTCTCGTCGAGGCGGCGCATTTCACTCATCACTGCGCGAATGTTTGCCTTGGCTGCGATGAAAAACACCTCATCGTCGGCCTCAATAATAGTGTCCCCACGAGGCGTAATCGGCCGGTCACGTCGGAAAATAGCCGCTACCCGCGTATCTACATTCGGCATGTGTTCGCGCAGCTGGCGCAGTTGCTGGCCAATCAGCGGGCCACCGTAGTACGCCTTGACCGCCACCAACTGCGCTTTGCCGCCGGCGAAGTCGATCACCTGCAAGGCGCCGGGGTGTTCGATCAGGCGCTTGATGTAGTTGGTGACCACTTGCTCGGGGCTGATCAATACGTCCACCGGGATCGCATCGTTATCGAACAGCTCTTCGCCGCGTGTCAGATACGCCGCTTCGCGTACCCGGGCGATTTTGGTCGGGGTGTGAAACAGCGTGTAGGCCACCTGGCACGCGACCATATTGGTCTCGTCGCTGTTGGTCACTGCCACCAGCATGTCGGCGTCATCCGCCCCCGCCTGGCGCAGTACATTGGGCAGCGAGGCGCGGCCCTGCACGGTACGGATGTCGAGGCGATCACCCAGGTCGCGCAGGCGATCACCGTCGGTGTCGACCACAGTAATATCGTTAGCCTCGCTGGCCAGATGCTCTGCCAGCGTGCCGCCGACTTGCCCGGCACCGAGGATGATGATTTTCATGCCGTCATTCCCTGTTCAAACCATTAGCCGCGTGCTGCAGCGATCTTGATCAATTTGGCGTAATAGAAACCGTCGTGCCCGCCCTCTTGTGCCAGCAACTGGCGACCGTGGGGCTGCTTGATGCCGAACTGCCCTGCGATATCCAGCTCCCGGGCTCCCGGGGTGCGGCCGAGGAAGGCTTCGATCACTTCAGTGTTTTCGGTCGGCAACGTCGAGCACGTGGCATAGAGCAAGATGCCACCGACTTCCAGCGTTGGCCACATCGCGTCCAGCAGTTCGCCTTGCAAGGTGGCGAGTGCGGCGATGTCATCCGGTTGGCGGGTCAGCTTGATGTCCGGGTGGCGACGGATCACCCCGGTGGCCGAGCACGGTGCATCGAGCAAGATGCGCTGGAACGGCTTGCCGTCCCACCAGGCGGCGGTGTCGCGGCCATCGGCTGCAATCAGCTCGGCGCTCAGGCCCAGACGCTCAAGGTTCTCGCGCACCCGCACCAGGCGCTTGGCTTCCAGATCAACCGCGACCACGCCGGCCAGTGCCGGTTCGACTTCCAGGATGTGGCAGGTCTTGCCGCCCGGTGCGCAGCAGGCGTCGAGTACGCGCTGGCCCGGCGCCAGATCCAGCAGGTCGGCGGCCAGTTGCGCGGCCTCATCCTGCACGCTGATCCAGCCTTCGGCAAAGCCCGGCAGATTGCGCACATCACAGGCCTGGGCCAGCACGATACCGTCCTGGCTGTAGACGCACGGCTGGGCTTCGATATCGGCCTCGACCAGCAATTGCAGGTACGCATCGCGGGTTTTATGGCGACGGTTAACGCGCAGAATCATGGGCGGATGTGCGTTGTTGGCAGCGCAAATGGCTTCCCACTGCTGCGGCCAGAACGCCTTGAGAGATTTTTGCAGCCAGCGCGGGTGCGCGGTACGCACTACCGGGTCGTGTTCAAGCTCGGCCAGCAAGGCTTCGCTCTCGCGCTGGGCGTTGCGCAGCACGGCGTTGAGCAGGGCTTTGGCCCACGGCTTTTTCAACTTGTCGGCGCAGCCCACGGTTTCGCCGATGGCCGCGTGGGCCGGGATACGGGTGTAGAGCAGTTGATACAAGCCCACCAGCAGCAGCGCTTCAACATCGGCGTCGGCGGCCTTGAACGGCTTTTGCAGCAGCTTGTTGGCCAGCGCCGACAAGCGTGGGTGCCAGCGCGCAGTGCCGAACGCCAGGTCCTGGGTCAGGCCGCGATCGCGCACCTCAACCTTGTCCAGTTGCAGCGGCAAGGAGCTGTTGAGCGATGCTTTGCCGTTCAGCACTGCAGTCAGTGCCTTGGCGGCGGCCAGACGAGGGTTCATTGCGCGTTTTCCGTTTGACCGAGGGTGATGCCGACAGCGAATTTCTCACGGCGACTGTTGAAAAAATCACTGAAGTTCAGCGCTTTGCCGCCAGGCAATTGCAGGCGGGTGAGGCACAGCGCGCCTTCACCGCAGCCGACGATCAGGCCGTCTTTGCTCGCCGCAATAATTTGCCCCGGTGCGCCTTTGGCGTCCGCTACGGTGGCGGCCAGCACTTTCAGGGCTTCGCCACTGAGCGTGCTGTGGCAAACCGGCCATGGGTTAAAGGCACGAATCAGGCGCTCCAGCTCAACGGCCGGGCGGCTCCAGTCGATGCGTGCTTCGTCTTTATTCAGCTTGTGGGCGTAGGTCGCCAGGCTGTCGTCCTGCACCTCGCCTTGCAGCGTACCGGCTGCCAGACCGGCAATGGCCTGGATGACGGCGGGCGGGCCCAGTTCGGCCAGACGGTCGTGCAGGCTGCCGCCGGTGTCGTTGGCGCTGATCGGGGTGACGGACTTGAGCAGCATGGGGCCGGTGTCCAGACCCGCCTCCATGCGCATCACGGTCACGCCGCTTTCACTGTCACCCGCTTCGATGGCGCGCTGGATCGGCGCAGCCCCACGCCAGCGTGGCAGCAGCGACGCGTGGCTGTTGATGCAGCCCAGGCGCGGAATATCCAGTACCACTTGCGGCAGGATCAGGCCGTACGCCACCACCACCAGCAAGTCCGGCTTGAGCGCTGCCAGTTCGGCCTGAGCTTCAGGTGCGCGCAGGGTTGGCGGCTGCATCACCGGGATGTTGTGCTCCAGGGCAAGCTGCTTGACCGGGCTTGGCATCAGCTTTTGCCCGCGCCCGGCCGGACGATCCGGTTGGGTGTAAACCGCGACGATCTCGTAAGGGGTGCTTAGCAGTGCCTTGAGGTGTTCAGCGGCGAATTCTGGGGTGCCAGCAAAGACGATGCGCAGTGGCTCAGTCATGGATTACTCACTTGGAATTGAGTGCTCGGGAACAATCCCGGCCTGGAAACCACCGCGGGCAAGCCCGCTCCTGCAACCGGTGCAGAAGCGGGCTTGCCCGCGATGTGCCATGTAAATGTTGATCAAGCGTTCTGGCGGTGCAGTTTTTCCAGCTTCTTCTTGATCCGGTCACGCTTGAGCGTAGACAGATAATCGACGAACAGCTTGCCGTTGAGGTGGTCGCACTCATGCTGGATGCACACCGCCAGCAGGCCTTCGGCAATCAGCTCGAAAGGCTTGCCGTCACGGTCCAGCGCCTTGATTTTGATGCGCTGCGGGCGATCAACGTTCTCGTAGTAACCCGGTACCGAAAGGCAGCCTTCCTGATACTGGCCCATCTCGTCGGTCAGGGTCTCGATCTCGGGGTTGATGTACACCATCGGTTCGCTGCGGTCTTCGCTCAGGTCCATGACCACGATGCGCTTGTGTACGTTGACCTGAGTGGCAGCCAGGCCGATGCCAGGCGCTTCGTACATGGTTTCAAACATGTCATCGATCAATTGACGGACTTCGTCGTCCACAACCGTCACAGGTTTGGCGATGGTGCGCAGTCGCGAGTCCGGGAATTCGAGGATGTTTAAAATAGCCATAAGTTTGATTGGTGCACTGTGTGAAAGATTCAAAAACGGTTGTCAGGTGGGTCCTGTGGACTCGAGCAACCTGTGCAAAACGTCTCCTTCAGAGAGAACCCGCTCGGGCTCTGGCGTTTCACGCGAGCGCATATAATAAAGGGATTCACCCGCGGATGAAACGACTAGCTGCCGTGCTGCACAGCCGCATGTCTCAATTTGAAACCAACCTGCGCCGACTCTGTACGACGTTCAACTAAGGTTGGGTTTCTACATTCAATTTCAAGGGTCGCCCGGGTGCTCAATCCGGCGTTTCTCATCGGTTTTCAAACAACTTGTCAACAGACTTATCCACAGCTTGTTCCTTATATTTAGATGGAATAATCGATCAAGGATGATCCCATGCCGCTGTCAGATATTTCCCCGGCCGAGCTGGAAGCCCGGTTGCGTCTGCACCGCTTGCCCGAAGTTGGGCCGCGTCGCTATTACACCCTTTTTAGAGCCTTCGGCTCGGCCAGTTCGGCGCTTAGCGCGCCGGCCAGTGCATGGGCCGCCCTGGGGCTGCCCGCCGCCAGTGCCCAGGCGCGGCGCAGCCCTGAAGTTCGCGATGGCGCCAGCGCTGCATTGCGCTGGCTTGAGGGCTCCAGCCACCATGTGCTGCTGCACGACCACGCCGATTACCCGGCACTATTGAGTGAGCTGAGCGATGCGCCGCCGGTGTTACTCGTGGCCGGTGACCCTTCCATACTGGAAAAACCGCAGTTGGCAATGGTCGGTAGCCGACGCGCTTCACGGCCGGGTCTGGACACCACCGCAGCCTTTTCCCGCAGCTTGGCCGGGGCCGGTTTTGTGATTACCAGCGGGCTGGCG
This sequence comes from Pseudomonas sp., assembly GCA_044377555.1. Lineage (GTDB taxonomy): Bacteria > Pseudomonadota > Gammaproteobacteria > Pseudomonadales > Pseudomonadaceae > Aquipseudomonas. Next base: position 2,822 of record JBILYW010000117.1, on the reverse strand, counting down.
CTGGGGGTAGATGGTGCGGCGCATCAAGCGGCGCTGGACGTCGGCGGGCAGACGGTGGGGGTATTGGGCACCGGCCTGCAAAAACTTTATCCACAGCGCCACCGCGCCCTGGCGGACGCGATGATTGCCAGCGGCAGCGCGGTGGTTTCGGAGTTCCCCCTGGACGCCGGGCCGCAAGCGGCCAACTTCCCGCGGCGTAATCGAATCATCAGCGGTTTGTCCCTCGGGGTGCTGGTGGTCGAAGCCAGCGTGGCCAGCGGTTCCCTGATCACCGCCCGCCTGGCCGCCGAGCAGGGGCGCGAGGTGTACGCAATGCCCGGCTCAATCCACCACCCGGGTGCGCGGGGCTGTCATCAGTTGATTCGCGATGGCGCCACTCTGGTCGAGACGGTCGAGCATATTCTGGAGGGCTTGCGTGGCTGGCGCTCAATGCCGTTACCCACCGCGGATTTGTTTACGCCAAGCTGTCATCCGTTAGTGCAACTGTTGCAGGTAGCGCCTTACACCAGCGAAGCACTGGTCAGCGCCAGCGGTTGGGATTTGCCCCGACTGCTGGCCGCCCTGACCGAACTTGAGCTGGAGGGGCGTGTGGTGCTGGAGGGTGGGCGTTGGTTTGCTCGCGCCAGCTAAGTACACTGCGCGCAGCACATATCTGGAGACATTCAATGATCAGCACCTGGCGCGTCCAACAAGCTGCAAGAGCCATTCGCGCAGGCGCGGTGATTGCCTATCCGACCGAAGCAGTCTGGGGTTTGGGCTGCGACCCGTGGGATGAAGAAGCGGTTGAGCGGTTGCTGGCGATCAAATCGCGGCCTGTGGATAAAGGCCTGATTCTGGTGGCAGACAACATTCACCAGTTCGACTTTCTGTTTGAAGATTTCCCGCAGGAATGGCTCGACCGTATGGCCAGCACCTGGCCGGGCCCTAACACCTGGCTGGTGCCGCATCAGGGCTTGCTGCCCGAATGGATCACTGGGGTACATGACACCGTGGCGTTGCGCGTGAGCGATCACCCGCTGGTGCGAGAGCTGTGCGCATTGGTGGGACCGGTCGTATCGACTTCGGCCAACCCGGCGGGCTTGCCTGCTGCGCGTACACGGTTAAAAGTTGAGCAGTATTTCCGTGGGCAGATCGATCATGTGCTGGGCGGTAATCTGGGCGGGCGTAAAAACCCGAGCCTGATCCGCGACCTGGCCACCGGCAAGGTGGTTCGCCCGGCGTAGGCACACACGCTTTTCTGTTTTGTGGGAGCGGGCTTGCTCGCGATTGAGGCACTACGGTGTGTCAGTTACACCGCAGCGATTCCATCGCGAGCAAGCCCGCTCCCACAGGGATGGACGCTTGTATTAAGGCAGCAAAATCGTCGAGCCCGTTGTACGCCGTGCCGACAATTCCGTCTGGGCCCTGGCCGCATCACTCAGCGCAAAACGCTGGCTGATATCGACCTTGATGCTGCCACTGCGAATCATCCCAAACAGCTCATCGGCCATTTTTTGCAGGTTTTCGGCGTTATTGGCGTAAGTCGCCAGTGTCGGCCGGGTGACATACAGCGAACCCTTCTGCGACAGAATCCCCAGGTTCACGCCCGTCACAGCGCCAGAGGCATTACCAAAGCTGACCATCAGCCCGCGAGGTGCCACGCAGTCCAGCGAGGTCAGCCAGGTGTCCTTGCCGACACCGTCGTAGACCACCGGGCACTTCTTGCCGTCGGTCAATTCCAGTACCCGCCTGGCCACATCTTCATGGCTGTAATCGATGGTTTCCCACGCGCCCAGCGCTTTGGCGTGAGCGGCTTTTTCGGCCGAACTGACAGTCCCGATCAGTTTTACGCCCAACGCTTTGGCCCATTGGCAGGCCAGCGAACCTACGCCACCCGCCGCTGCGTGAAACAGGACGGTTTCACCGGCTTTGAGTTCATAGGTCTGACGCAACAGGTACTGCACCGTGAGCCCCTTGAGCATCACGGCGGCGGCTTGTTCGAACGAAATATCGTCGGGCAGCTTCACCACATTCGCGGCGGGCAACACGTGCAGTTCGCTGTACGCGCCCAGCGGTCCGGTGCCGTAGGCCACGCGGTCGCCGACCTTGACGTTGCGCACCTCAGAACCCACCGCGTCGACAATGCCCGCCCCTTCATTGCCCAGCCCGGACGGCAGTTCAGGCAGCGGGTACAAGCCACCGCGGTAATAGGTATCGATAAAGTTCAGACCGATGGCCTGGTTGCGCACCCGCACGTGTTGCGGGCCCGGCTCGGCGGGTTGGAAGTCGACATATTCAAGCACTTCAGGGCCGCCGTGGGCCCGAAACTGGATACGTTTAGCCATCTGCACTGTCCTCGCTCATTTCACGAAGCCACCATCCAACGCTTAAGCGTGACCTTCGTCAACTGCGGTGATGCGGGGGGCGGTGTTATGCTAGCGGCCCTTTGCCGCCGGCCCCGCTCAGAACGAAGTGCCGCGTCGCTTTGCCCGATTTAAGGTGATGTCATGACTACTCGCACCGAGGCTGTAAAAGCCTACCTGCTCGACCTTCAAGACCGCATTTGCAACGCACTGCAAACTGAAGACGGTGGCACGCAATTCGTCGAAGACGCCTGGCAGCGCCCGGCGGGCGGCGGCGGTCGCACCCGTGTGATCGAAAATGGCACTGTGATTGAAAAAGGTGGGGTTAACTTTTCCCACGTGTTTGGCAGCGGCCTGCCGCCGTCGGCCAGCGCCCATCGCCCTGAACTGGCGGGCCGTGGCTTTGAAGCCCTGGGTGTGTCGCTGGTGATTCACCCGCATAACCCGCATGTGCCGACTTCCCACGCTAACGTGCGTTTT
>JBILYW010000642.1:0-2573 GCA_044377555.1 Pseudomonas sp. | reverse complement strand
CCCACCGGTACTGAAAAACTGATCGCCGACAACCCGGCCAATTTGCGCAAGGTTTCGAGTTCTGGCTGCAGGCCAAAATCTTCGGCCTGCAGCATCAGCGGCTCCAGTGTCACCACCTGGAAACGCCGGTCATCAAGGCGCGTGGCCAGTAACTGGGCCTCATAGGTATGTTGCTTGCCGCGCAAGCTGACCGTGACCGGCAAGTGCAGCTCCAGCTGCGCCCCGGAGGCAAGATCGTTGATCGGTTGCAGGTCTATCTGCGCGGTGATTTGCGCTTCGGGGAAGTGCTTGAAATCAAACAGCACGTCTCGCATGCGCTCATCACGCAACGGTACTGCGCTGTTGACCGAGTCCATCTCGATTCGCAACTGCGCATGCCCCTTGCGGTCGACTTTGCCGTGCAGCACCAGGAAACGATGCACATCGGCACTATTGGCATTTTGCGTGGTGATGAACGAAAGCCGTGATGACTCACCGTCCAGGTACCAATTGGCCTGGGCAGGCAGGCTCACACCCAGGGTCAGCAACAGGGCACAAGCAGAAGATAACAACGCTTTGAACATAAAAACTCATCGACAAATAAACGTGGGTGAACATTAAACCTGGTGAGCGGTTTTGGCTGGACTTTTTTACACAGTGTTAGGACGTCTCCCGGCACCGACAGTTCCTCCCGGGCGGCTGTCATACAAGCATCACCCAAACGTCACAGTGGTGACATTGCACCTGCCTAGCCTGAAGTTGCACACCTCAGTCGATTGGCAGAAACCCAGAGCGGGCACAGTGCCTGCACGGAGATTCGCAATGTCCCAGATCGCCCGTATCCGCGACACCGCACCAGAACGCCGCCTGCAGGCAGAACGCCTGATCGGGCCTGACGCTTTGCGTGAGGCCCAGGCCCTGCGCTTTCGTGTATTCAGCGACGAGTTGAAGGCCAAACTCAAAGGCGCCGAGCACGGGCTGGACGAGGACGGTTACGACCTGTATTGCGAACATATCGGGGTACGTGACCTCAATAGCGGCAAACTGGTAGCCACCACCCGCTTGCTCGATCACAGCGCAGCACAAAACATCGGCCACTTTTACAGCGAAGAAGAGTTCAACCTGCACGGGCTGGCTCACTTGCAGGGCCCGATCCTTGAGATCGGCCGAACCTGCGTCGACCCGGCCTACCGCAACGGTGGCACCATTACCGTGCTCTGGGGCGAATTGGCTGAAGTGCTCAACCAGGGCAATTATCGGTATCTGATGGGCTGCGCCAGCATCCCGATGCAGGATGGTGGCATCCAGGCCCAGGCCATCATGCAGCGCCTGCGCGAGCGCTATCTGTGTACGGAACATTTGCGCGCAGAACCCAAAAAGCCATTACCGACACAAGACATACCAGCCAATGTTATTGCCGAAATGCCACCTCTGCTCAAGGCTTACATGCGCCTGGGCGCCAAGATTTGCGGCGAGCCCTGCTGGGATGAGGACTTCCAGGTGGCTGACGTATTTATTTTGCTCAAGCGCGATGAGTTGTGCCCACGCTATGCACGCCACTTCAAGGCGGCCATGTAATGAGCCGCTTGCGCCGGTATGGCCGAGTGGCACGGGTTCTCGGGGTCGTAAGCCTGGGGTTGAGCATGGCCAGCGTGTTCGGGGTACTTGAGCGTTTTAACCTCAACGGCACAATGGACCGGCGCCAGCGCTGGTCGCAGTTTTTCATGACACGCCTGAGCAACGCCCTGCCCTTTCGCGTCACCGTCGTGGGCGAGCTGCCGGCAACGCCAATGTTGTGGGTGAGCAATCACGTGTCATGGACCGACATTGCGCTGCTGGGGCAACTGACACCGCTGTCGTTTCTGTCCAAGGCCGAGGTCCGAGGCTGGCCCGTCGCCGGCTGGCTGGCGGCCAAGGCCGGTAGTCTGTTTATCCGCAGGGGTGCGGGGGACAGCCAAATGATCCGCGAACAAATGACCCGCCACCTGCAACACCCGCTCCCCCTGTTGATGTTCCCTGAGGGCACCACTACCGACGGGCGCTCGGTGCGCACCTTCCATGGCCGGCTGTTATCGGCGGCGATCGATACCCAGATGCCGCTGCAGCCTGTAGCCATCCGCTATTTGCGCGACGGCGAGCCTGATGCGATCGCACCTTTTATCGGCGATGACGATTTGTTGTCACATTTGCTGCGCTTGTTCAGCCATGAACAGGCTGAAGTCGAAATCCACCTTCTTGAGCCCATAGCCAGCCAGGCGCAAGAGCGCGCCGTGCTGGCGTTCAGGGCGCAGGAGGCGATAAGGCGGGTGGTGACTGCGCCGGTGGCGCAAACAGACCCATTGCCGGAAAGAGTGGGAGCGATGATCTGAGCGGCACTGTGTACCCGGTGGCCTTCACTGGAATTGCGAGTACATATCCAGCATTCGCGTTTAACTGAAATTATGGTTTCGCCCTTACGGTGAGTCCCTTTTGTGAAACAGCCACAAAAGGAACCAAAAAGGCCCTGCCCTACGGCACTGTTATGGGGGCACGCCGCGCCACGGACAATCGCGAGGCAAAGGCAATAATCAGATTTGAAGCAGCACCCTTTTTTG
>JBILYW010000643.1:0-2573 GCA_044377555.1 Pseudomonas sp. | reverse complement strand
CCATGAAAACTCTACGGTCGCACTGCGACCGTCCGGCCCCCAGTGTGCTGCAGGGCACAGCTGGCGTACCAGACTTACTCCGCGACCCGACAAACGGTCTATATCGAGGGGCCTGGCCATGACCCTGGCCACATCAAACCCCTTGCCGCTGTCCTCAACCCGGATCACCAGGCGCCCTCCCGTCCCGACCGGCTCAACCTGCAACGACACCCGCACAAACCCGCTTTGCAGCGAGGCCAAACGCTCATTGCGCTGCTGGTAATAATGCGCAAACCCTTCAACATCGCGCTTGAGACGCGAATCCAGCCCCAGCACCCCATGCTCGAGGGCGTTGGCATAAAGCTCGGACAACACCGCATGAATCACCGACCCTTGCGCGCGCAGCCCGTGAACCTCCATCAACAATTGCAGCACGTAAGGCAGCGGATTGAACCGTTGCAGGCTTGGCGCCCGAAACTCAAAGCTGGCCGACCAGTCCAGAGGACTGCATTGACCACTGTCGGAATAGGTCACCGCAGGCACACCCAAAAACGCCGGCAACTGCGAGGTGATTTGCACCATGCTCACGTCATCGCGGGCCTGGCCCTGGAAATCGCGCAGGGCCAGCTCGATCTCGGCGATCAACTGCTGCGGCTGACAATTGGCATCCAGCACCCGCTCCAGGCGCTCAACCCCAAACAATTGCTCGTCCGGGCCGCAGGTATCGAGCACACCGTCGGTCAACAGCAACAGTTGATCGCCGGGCAGCATCGGCAAGACCTGGGTGCAATGGTCGAACTTCTCCGCCCGCAGTACGCCCAAGGGCAAGTGTTGCGAGGTCAATGCCGTGCGCTGGCCGCCAGCCTGCAAATAGCCATCGGGCATCCCGCCATTCCAGACCTCGACACAACGCCGCTGCGCGCTGACACACAGCAACGTGGCGCAGCAGAACATGTCGACGGGCAGGATGCGTTTGAGCTTGGCGTTCATTTCCCGGAGCATTTCAGCCAGGCCATAGCCCTTGGCCGTCATGCTGTAAAACACCTCCGCCAGGGGCATCGCGCCAATGGCCGCCGGCAAACCGTGACCGGTGAAGTCGGCGAGCAGCAGGTGGGTATCCCCGGTCGGCGTGTAGGCCGCCAACAGCAAATCGCCGTTGAACAAGGCATAGGGCGACTGCAGATAGCGGATATTGGGGGCACTCAGGCAGCCAGAATGCGCCACCCGATCAAACACAGCCTTGGCTACCCGCTGCTCGTTGAGCAAGTAGTCGTTGTGCCGGGCGATCAGGTCACGCTGCTGCACAACCGTTTGTTGCAGACGCCGCAGGCGGTCCATGGGGCTGGTCAATTGATATCGAACAACTTGTCGAAGTTGGAGATACCGAGAATCTTGCGTACGTCAGGGCTGCTGTTGACCACCCGGATATCGGAGTCATCACCGCCCGCGTGTTCGCGCAGCAGCAACAGCATGCCCAGCGCCGAGCTGTCGAGGTAGGTGGCGTCTTTCAAATCCACTACCACGCAAGCGGGCCGGGGGTTCAATTCCTCATAGGCACTGCGAAATTCCTGATGTTTGGCAAAGTCGAACCGGCCCTTGATGGCGATTGTCAGCTTGCTGCCATCTGCCGAGACTTCAGATGTCACTGCCATGTGGATGCTCCCGAGGTTGTCCCAGCAACTATAGACGCTCCTGACGAACGGGTGATATGAACCCTTCCTGGCCTGCCAGGGGTGGCAGTTTCCTGCCACCTCTATACACCCTCTGCACACAAAATTACCGACCTGCCCCACTTGTACCTGCCCTGCTTGAAGTGCTTGCCCTGCTTGAACTGCCCGCCCTGACTGCCGCACTAAGTTTATTAGCGGCAAATGCTACGGCTAAATAGGCAATTGAGTCTGCGTTCCCTGTGAATATTCTCTCCCTGACCAGAGGATTTGAAAGGCTGGAAATATCCCCCATGAGTTCAGGAAACTGGTTTTTAAAAAACTCCGCGCGCGGTCCGGATCTATATTTTTCAATGGCTTTAAAAATGGCTTTATCATGTGCACCTGCCGTAAGCGGGGAAGCGTATTGCAAATTACTGGCCAGGACGTCATCCAGAACTTCCTCGGCACCCGGCAAATGCAAAGCTGACATTTCACTTCTTATATATGAAAAGTCTAGCGTTTTTTGGTGATGTGAAAGTTCATGAAGAAGAATGGTTGCATAGAACAGCGGATGATGATCCTGCACACTTGGCTCAGAAATGAGTACCCGGCGCGCCAAATCTCTTTGGTCAACAAAGGCGTCAGAGTTTTTAACTCTGGGGGTGCCTGGTAAATATTTTACAAACACCAATGATTTCAGTTGAGGATCACTTGAAATGGCAGTCAAGTGCTCATCCATTCCTTTATATATTCGTGCAAGTTCCGGCATTGTGTGTTCGCTCTGAAAGCCCTCAGGTCCTGAAATTAGGGTATCTAACGCAATCTCATTCCCTTCGGTTGCGTAACTCCTGCTGATAACGAGTTCCACCACATCAATCGCTTCTTTAACGGCTATCTGTGCCAACTCGATAGCTTTAACGGTTCGACTTGCAAGGCCCGGATTGC
>JBILYW010000641.1:0-2574 GCA_044377555.1 Pseudomonas sp. | reverse complement strand
GCTTTGAGTTCAGCCGCGATCTGCTCGCGCAAGCTGAGGGATTGGGCCTCGGTCAACGCCTTGGGTTGCCTGGCATCGAGGTGGGCTTGGACCAGAAGTCGTTCAGAAATTTGCGTCATGTTCGCAAGACCTGCAAGCGCTGCTGCGCGAAAGTCGAGTGTACCACCAGCTCCGGACATCAAGCCCCGCTGGGAGAATGTTTGTGATCAGGCACGGACAAGCACTGAAGCGCGGTAAGGCTACAGAATATCCTTGGGATTCAAAAGTTTAATGTTGCGCTTGCGACGGCGTGCGCACCGGCCCCGGAACATGGGCAGGCGCTCCCCATGCTCCAGCAGCCTTGCGGCCTTAGAAGATATTCAGCGGGTAACTGACGATTACGCGGTTTTCATCAAACGAGTTGGTGCTGTAGTCGCGGCGGATCGTGGAGTTGCGGATCCGCATCGTGAGGTCCTTGAACGTGCCGCTCTGCAGGGTGTAGGCCAGTTCGGTTTCACGCCCCCACTCCTTGCCGTCGGTCACACTGCCCGTGTGCACGTTGTGGCCGCTGATATAGCGGTTCATCAACGTCAGGCCGGGAGCGCCGAGGCCGGTGAAGTTGTAGTCGTGGCGCAGCTGCCAGGATTTTTCCCGGGCGTTGTCGTAGCTGGAGTTGTAAGAGTCATTGGCCAGGGTGCCGCCACTGGTGCCATTGACCCGCATCCAGGCATTGTCGCCGGTGACTTTTTGCAGGCCCGCATAGAACGTGCTGGCGCCATGACGGGCCGAGAGCAGCGCCGAGTAAACGCGGTTATCCAGATCGCCGGCCTTGGCGCTGCCGTCTTCCTTGCCCTGGAAGTAGCCCAGGTTCGCCCCCAGGGTCCAGGCGCCCAGCGGCTGGCTGTGCACCAGTTGCAGGTATTGCTGCTGGTAGATGTCTTTGAGCTCGGCATTCCACAAGCCGATCATCGTGCGCTTTTCGTTGAAGCTGTATTCGCCGCCGACAAAATTGAAGCGATCAGAAGTGATCGTCCCTTTGCCCTGCATGTACATGTCTTCCAGATTCGAATCGTTACGCTGGCTGTTCTTGCGGAACTGGCCGCCATACAGGCTCAGGCCGTCGATTTCCTGCGACGTGATTTGCCCGCCCTCAAAGGTTTGCGGCAGTGAGCGACCGTCATCGGCGCGCAGAATCGGCAGCACCGGCATCCACTCACCCACCTTGAGCACGGTTTTGCTGATTTTCATTTTGCCGGCCACGGCCAGGCGCCCGTAATCATCGGCCGGGCGACCGTCGCTGCCCACCGGCAACAACTGAGTACCGCTGCTGCCTTTACCGCCATCGAGCTTGATCGAGTACATGCCCAAAGCATCGACGCCGAAGCCGACAGTGCCCTGGGTAAAGCCGGACCTGGCATCAAAAATAAAACTCTGGGTCCATTCCCGGGCCTGGTCTTGTGGATTGGCAGAGTTGCTGAAATCGCGGTTAATAAAAAAATTACGCAGGGTCAAATTGACACTGGAATCATCGACAAAACCGGCGGCATGGCTCTGTAGCGGTAACGTACAGGCAATAGCCAGCGCGCAGAAACTGCGAGGATTCAAGCTTGAAGTCATTGTTACTTTTCCGTTTTCTGGCTGAAAAAAATTCGCAGCACCCAAAAAAATCGGGCGCTAAAAAAAGCGAGGGGTAAACCGCGGGGGAGCGCTACAGCGGGCGCAGGGCTTTGCCTGCGACCGCACAGAATACCTGTTGATCGGTATTTATCATAAATTTTTCAATGAGTTAGCCAGTGGGGCCGGCGCCCCCTGCCGTCAAATCTTGCCGAACACTTTAAACACGCTGATGATCGCAGGCCCGATAGCCACCAGAAAAAAGCTGGGCCACAGGCAAAAGATCAGCGGAAAAACCAGCTTTGTGCCCACTTTTGCGGCTTTCTCTTCAGCCATTTGCGTACGCCGGTCACGAAACTCTTCTGCATAGATACGCAGCGTCGTCCCGACACTGGTACCAAAGCGAATGCTTTGCGCCAGCAAGCTCACCAACCCGCGAATGTCATCCAGCCCGGTCCGCTCGGCCAGGTGCTTGAGCGCTTCGGTACTGGGGATCCCCGCACGCACCTCGGCATTGACCAGCGCCAGCTCCAGCGCAAGATCAGGCTGGCTGACCGACATTTCCTCGGCAACCCGCTCGATGGCCTGGGGCAAGGCAAGCCCGGACTCCACGCACACCACCATCAGGTCCAGGGCATCCGGGAAAGCAATCAGCAGCCGGGACATCCTCGCCTCCTTGCGTGCGCCGACATAGATCGCCGGTAACAGCCAGCCCACACCGAACACCAGCATCAACAGCCCGGCCCCCAACAGCAGCGACAGATTGGGAATGAACGGCAGCGCCACGACCGCAATGCCGGTCAGCAGCAGCGGCAGTAACAGGCGAATCGCCCAGTACACCTGCACCGCCGCCGCCGAGCGATAACCGGCATGGATCAGCAGGGTCCGGGTCTTCGAGGCCTGCCCCCTTTCACCGGAGCTGAAGCGTTGACCCACCTGCTCCAGCATCATTTGCAGATTGCTTACCGGCGCCCGGTGCTC
>JBILYW010000639.1:0-2576 GCA_044377555.1 Pseudomonas sp. | reverse complement strand
CGTCTTTCTTGATTTCGTTGATCATTGTTGACCTTCCTCGATCAGAGTGCCTTCAGCGCCGCCATGGACAATATTGAGCAGGGCGCCGGGCTTGTTCATATTAAATACACGCAATGGCATTTTGTGGTCGCGGCACAGACAGATGGCTGTCAGGTCCATTACACCCAGCTTGCGATCCAGCACTTCATCGTAAGTCAGATGATCGAACTTCTCGGCATGCGGGTCTTTGAATGGGTCTGCGGTGTACACGCCGTCAACCTTGGTTGCCTTGAGCACTACATCGGCATCGATTTCGATGGCACGCAAACAGGCAGCCGAATCCGTCGTAAAGAAAGGATTACCGGTACCCGCAGCGAAAATCACTACATCCTTGGCGTTCAGGTGACGCATGGCCTTGCGACGATCGTAATGATCAGTCACGCCCACCATGGAAATAGCCGACATAACGATGGCGGAGATATTCGCACGTTCCAGCGCATCGCGCATGGCCAGGGCGTTCATCACGGTAGCCAGCATTCCCATATGGTCGCCAGTTACACGGTCCATGCCTGCGGCACTCAGTGCTGCACCACGGAACAGGTTGCCACCGCCAATTACCAATCCTACCTGAACACCGATACCGACCAGCTGGCCGACTTCCAGTGCCATGCGGTCGAGTACTTTGGGGTCGATCCCGAACTCTTCAGAGCCCATCAGGGCTTCGCCGCTTAGCTTGAGTAGAATGCGTTTATAGCGAGCTTGATAACCACTGCCCTGCTGAGCCATTGCGAATCTCTCCTGCCGCGTTTTATAGATAATCTGTGCGAGGTCATTTTTCAACCCGCGCTTGTTCTAACCTGGTGCTACACAGCAGCACCATCGGAACACGATTTTGCAAACCGGTTCCGCCGAGAAGGAAAAATCCCCTCCCATTTGAAAAGAGGCTGCGCGCGTGAGCGGGCAGCCTCTTCGGGTCGACAGTTTAAAACCGTCTTATTGCTTGCTTGCAGCCACTTGAGCAGCAACTTCGGCAGCGAAGTCGTCAACTGGCTTCTCGATGCCATCACCTACTTTGAAGTAAGTGAAGGAAACGATTTCAGCGCCGGCTTTCTTGGCCAGTTCGCCGACTTTGATTTCCGGGTTCTTAACGAACGCTTGCTCAACCAGGCTGGCTTCAGCCAGGAACTTGCTGATGCGACCGGCAACCATTTTTTCAACGATTTCTGCTGGCTTGCCTTTGATCTTGTCTTCGTTGAGGCTCATGAACACGGTTTTTTCGCGTTCGATAGCATCAGCGGAAACTTGCGATGGCAGCAGGAACTCTGGGTTGCTTGCAGCTACGTGCATGGCGATGTCACGAGCCAGCTCAGCGTTGCCGCCTTTCAGAGCAACTACAACACCGATTTTGTTGCCGTGCAGGTAAGCGTCAACAACGTCGCCTTCGATGCGCGCCAGGCGGCGAATGTTTACGTTTTCGCCTACTTTACCAACCAGAATCAGACGAGCTTCTTCTTGAGCGGCGATCAGCGGAGCTGCGTCGGTCAATTTGTCAGCAAAGGCTTTTTCAACGCTGGCAGCGACGAAGTTTTTGAAGTCTTCTTGCAGAGCCAGGAAGTCGGTTTGCGAGTTAACTTCAAGAATAACGGCAGACTTGTTGTCTTCCGCAACTTTAACTGCGATAGCGCCTTCAGCAGCAACGTTACCTGCTTTTTTGGCTGCCTTGATGGCGCCCGAAGCACGCATGTCATCAATGGCTTTTTCGATGTCGCCGCCAGCCTTGGTCAAGGCTTTCTTGCAATCCATCATGCCTTCGCCAGTACGCTCACGCAGTTCTTTAACCAACGCTGCAGTAATCTCTGCCATTTCAAAATTCCTCTTGGATAGGTTTTCAACCATTCCACCCGACCGAACGGGCGTTCAATTCGTGTGAAGCATGCCTCGAAGCAACCTGTTAGACGCGATCTAATACAGCAACAGCAAGGACACTTCCAACAGATGGATCTCGAGGTGGCAAAAAGGGGGCCAAGCCCCCTTTTTGCGTACTGAGTAAACGCTAGGCGTTAATTACTCAGCCTTCAACTACCGCTGCAGCTGGAGCTTCTTCGACGAAAACGTCGGTGCCGCCAGCAACGTGGTTACGGCCTTTGATCACAGCATCAGCCATCGCACCCATGTACAGCTGGATAGCGCGGATTGCGTCATCGTTACCCGGGATGATGTAGTCAACACCTTCTGGGCTGCTGTTGGTATCGACAACGCCGATTACCGGGATACCCAACTTGTTAGCTTCGGTGATCGCGATACGCTCGTGGTCAACGTCGATAACGAACAGAGCGTCTGGCAGACCGCCCATGTCCTTGATACCACCCAGGCTACGATCCAGCTTTTCCAGATCGCGAGTGCGCATCAGCGCCTCTTTCTTGGTCAGCTTGGCGAAAGTACCGTCTTCTGCCTGGATTTCAAGGTCACGCAGACGCTTGATCGAAGCACGAATGGTTTTGAAGTTGGTGAGCATGCCGCCCAACCAGCGGTGATCCACGTACGGCGAACCGCAACGTGCTGCTTCTTCAGCAACGATCTTGCCAGCGGAACGCTTG
>JBILYW010000640.1:0-2576 GCA_044377555.1 Pseudomonas sp. | reverse complement strand
GGGTGATCGGCAATGTGCGCTTCGTGCCACTGCTCAACGGGCCGCTGGCCTGATCCTTTGTTCAGATACGGGTGAATTATGGGGGCAGGCGCAGGTCATACTGCGCAACGGCAAGACCCTGCCCACTGCCCGGCAGCTTACAGATTGGGCTTTGCAGTCTGTAAAAGCCCTGTAGACAGTTATACTTGCGTCAATTCATGGCCAGTTCTGGCGTTCAACTATTTAGCCATCTTCAAAGGGAGCGGCGGGTGAGTCTCACAGTCATTGCGCAGCGTATGGGTACCAAAAGCTATCAGAGACTGGTGGCCGGTCTATTCCTGAGTGCCACACTGGCTTTGCTGGCAGCGTGTTCCAGCACCCCGAAAAATGGCGTAAACGTCGTTGACCGTAACGGGGTGGCCCAGCGGCCGGCAGTGACCACGGGCCAGTACGTCGTGCGTCGTGGCGATACGTTGTTCTCGATTGCCTTTCGCTACGGCTGGGACTGGAAGGCTTTGGCGGCACGAAACAATATCGCGGCTCCGTTCACTATTGTCCCAGGTCAAACAATTCGCTTCGACGGACGCGCTGGAACCAAGCCCGCAGCGGGCACGACAACGACCGTAGTCTCCTCATCCTCTGGCAGCAAGACGACAGTTATCAAGCGTTCAGGCGCCGCAACTGCAGCGCCTGCGGCGGTTGCGGCCTTGCCGGCAGGCCCTGCACCGAAGGGGTGGGGATGGCCTTCTAATGGGATTTTGATCGGCAAATTTTCTTCAAACGGTAGTTTGAATAAAGGTATTGATATCGCCGGGGATTTGGGACAGCCTGTTTTAGCTGCGTCTGATGGCTCGGTTGTTTACGCTGGCAGTGGATTGAGGGGCTACGGCGAACTGGTCATCATCAAACACAGTGATACCTACGTCAGTGCTTACGGACATAACCGTAGGCTGTTGGTTCGGGAGGGGCAGCAGGTCAAGGTCGGACAGACAATTGCCGAAATGGGGTCAACTGGTACAGACCGGGTGAAACTTCACTTTGAAATTCGCCGTCAAGGTAAACCTGTAGATCCACTGCAATTCCTTCCTCGCCGTTGATCGGTTACCAGCCTGTTCCTGATGTGGATAAGGAACAGGCTCCAGCGTTGCCAAGGATATAGGCGATGCTTGAGCTTGAGGTCGAACTCACCAAAGGACTATAGCAATGGCTCTCAATAAAGAAGCGCCGGGGTTTGACATCGACGATGAGGTGCTCCTTATGGACTCCGGCATCGACAGCGACCTGATGTCAGAAGAAGACGATTCGACCCCTACAGCTCGCACCAAGTCCAAAAAAGCACCTGCTACAAAACAGCACAAGTACATTGACTACACGCGGGCGCTAGACGCGACCCAGCTGTACCTCAATGAAATTGGCTTCTCCCCGTTGCTCTCCCCTGCAGAAGAAGTTCACTTTGCGCGTTTGTCGCAAAGCGGCGATCCGGCCGGGCGCAAGCGCATGATTGAAAGCAACTTGCGACTGGTGGTGAAAATCGCCCGTCGTTACGTCAATCGTGGGTTGTCGCTGCTGGACCTGATCGAAGAGGGCAACCTGGGGCTGATCCGGGCCGTCGAGAAGTTTGATCCCGAGCGTGGGTTCCGCTTCTCGACTTACGCCACCTGGTGGATCCGCCAGACGATTGAACGGGCGATCATGAACCAGACCCGTACCATTCGTTTGCCGATCCATGTGGTCAAAGAGCTCAATGTCTATCTGCGGGCTGCACGTGAACTCACGCAAAAGCTCGATCACGAACCCTCCCCTGAAGAAATCGCCAATCTGCTCGAGAAACCAGTTTCCGAGGTCAAGCGCATGCTTGGGCTCAATGAGCGGGTGTCATCGGTAGACGTTTCTCTGGGCCCTGACTCTGACAAAACACTGCTCGATACCCTGACTGATGACCGGCCTACAGATCCTTGTGAGCTGCTTCAGGACGATGATTTGTCGCAGAGCATTGACCAGTGGTTGTCCGAGCTGACGGACAAGCAGCGCGAGGTGGTGATCCGCCGTTTCGGGTTGCGGGGTCATGAAAGCAGCACCCTTGAAGATGTGGGGCTGGAAATTGGCCTGACACGTGAACGCGTGCGCCAGATCCAGGTCGAGGGGCTCAAGCGTCTGCGAGAGATTCTTGAGCGCAACGGTCTGTCGAGCGAGTCGCTGTTCCAATAACGCGGGATGTGTCGGCTAAAAACCCCGAGCGATTCGGGGTTTTTTGTGCGCCCATGATTTAGCGCCAGGGCCCCTGGTTTGCAACCTGTGCGCTGCCAGCCTGCGCTTGATACGGAATGTCATGGATGAGAGTGAATATTATCTGCGTGGTGCTGTAAGCCTTCGCTTACTTTATGTGTAAGCCTGTGACGTTATCTAGGTAAGTGAGTATCTTTCCCTTGCTTGGTTTTTTTATAAGTGATTGAAATTAAAAGATTTTATTTTTTGTGTGAAGTTGTCGTGTAATAAAAATCTATAACTGCCGTGGTTGCAGCAATTCAATAAAACTCTAGTATTTGAATTGTGTCGACGGATTGATACGGCGCTCACGGAAGAACGCAGAAGGACAT
>JBILYW010000638.1:0-2577 GCA_044377555.1 Pseudomonas sp. | reverse complement strand
CAATCCCCAGGCACGCACCCTGCCCGAACGGACTAGTCCGGCTCAGGGATTGCACCCGTGCGGCACTCTTACATGCTCGTGCCTGACCCACCTGACAACGACGAGAGCCGCCCCATGGAGTTTGCCCTGACTGACGAGCAGCGAATGATTCAGCAGTCTGCTGAACGCTTTTTGGCCCAAGTGGCCAGCTCAAGTGCCGTGCGCGCGGCAATGGCCAGTATAAGCGGGCACGACCCGCAGACCTGGGCCCAGATCGCCGGTGAGCTCTGTTGGCCGGCCCTGGCGATTCCCGAAGCCTATGGCGGTCTGGGGCTGGGCTTTGTCGAGGTCAGTCTGCTGCAGGAACAGTTGGGCCGCTGCCTGCTGCCCACACCTTTTTTTGCCACCTGCTGCCTGGCCATCCCCGCACTGCTGCTCAGCCGCAACAACGCCCTCAAGGCCCAATGGTTGCCTCGGATTGCCGCCGGTGAAGTGACCGCCAGCCTGGCCTACACCAGCACCGCTCACTGGGATGACGGCGCGATCATGGTGTATGCCCAAAGCTGTGACGGTGGTTACCGGCTCAACGGTCATTACCAGTATGTAATTGATGGCGCTGACTGCGACCTGTTGATCATCGCCGCGCGCACCCCGGGCAGCGTCGGGGAGGCAGGCATCCGCCTGTTTGCATTGCCCGCCGATACACCGGGCATCAGTCGCCAGCATCTGCCGAGTCTGGATCAGACCCGACGCCTGGCCCGCGTGACCCTCAAGGACGTTGAACTGGGCGAAGAGCAATTGCTCAGCGAGCCAGGCCTTGGCTGGCCGCTGCTGCGCGACGTCCTGCACATCGCCTGCATTGGCCTGGCCGCCGAGCAAACCGGCGGCGCGCAACACACCCTGGACATGACCCTGGCCTACATCACCGGGCGCGAGCAGTTCGGGCGCAGCATTGCCAGCTTTCAGGCGATCAAGCACCGCTGCGCCGACTTGATGCTGGCAGTTGAATGCGCCCGTTCGGCCAGTTACTACGCGGCGTGCATCGCCGATCAATGCCTGAATATCGATGGCGACCCTGGTGCCCGGCGGCAATTGGCCGAAGTGGCGGCAGTGGCAAAGATCCACGCCAGCGAAGGGTTTTACCACTGCGCGGCCGAGTCGATTCAGCTGCACGGCGGTGTTGGTTTCACCTGGGAATACGACCCGCACTTGTATTTCAAACGCGCCAGGGCCAGCGAACATCTGTTCGGTACGCCGGCCTTTCACCGCGAACAACTGGCCAGACAGATTTTCGGGGATCGCTCATGAATATTGGCTTCAGCGCAGCAGACGAGCAGTTTCGCAAACAGGTCGCGCAGTGGATGCAGCAACACCTGACAGGGGAATTTGAGGTACTGCGGTTCAGGGGCGGGCCCGGTGATGAAGACTTTGCTCCCCACCTGCGCAAGGCCTGGGAACAGGTGCTGGCCAAGGGTCGCTGGATTGGTGCTGGCTGGGCCGTGGAGCATGGTGGCCGGGGGCTGAGCATCAACCAGCAAGTGATCTTCTTCGAGGAATACGCCCGCGCCGGTGGCCCGGGCCGCATGGGTCATATCGGCGAAGGGCTGGTCGGCCCGACTCTCGCGGCGTTTGGTACGCCAGAACAGCAACAGCGGTTTTTGCCACCGATTCTGGCCGGGCAACACTTTTGGTGTCAGGGCTACTCCGAGCCCGGCGCCGGGTCGGACCTGGCCAACATCAAAACCCGCGCCAGCCTGAATACCGGGACTGGGCAGTGGCAGATCAACGGGCAAAAAGTCTGGACTTCACTGGCCCACGAATCGGACTGGTGCTTTGTGCTGGCACGCACCGAGCCTGGCAGTTCGGGGCATCGCGGGCTGTCTTTCTTGCTGGTGCCGATGGATCAGCCCGGGGTTCGGGTACAGCCGATCCGGCAACTGACCGGCACCTGCGAATTCAATGAAGTGTTTTTTGACGGGGCGCTGACCTCGGCACACAACCTGATCGGCGAACCGGGTGATGGCTGGAAGATCGCCATGGCCTTGCTGGGTTTTGAGCGCGGTGTATCGACGCTGGGGCAGCAGATGCAGTTCCAGAATGAACTGGACGAGGTGGTGCGCATTGCCAGGGCCAACGGCGCCGCGCAAGACCCGATCCTGCGCCAGCGCATTGCCCAGGCCTGGAGCGGGTTGAGAGTGTTGCGCTACAACTCGTTGCGCATGCTCTCCGGCCCACAGGATGGCAGCCTGCGCCCCGAAGCCACGATCTACAAGCTGGCGTGGTCTAACTGGCATGTGGAGCTGGGCAAATTGGCGATGGACGTACTGGGCCCGGAAGCGGAGTTACTGGCCGGGGCACCGTATCAACTGACGCGGTTGCAAGCGCTGTTCCTGTTCACCCGTGCCGATACCATCTACGGTGGCAGCAGCGAGATACAGCGCAACATCATTGCCGAACGGGCCTTGGGGATGCCGCGGGAAGCGCGGTAATACCCGACTCCGCAGCGCAAGCCTGCTGGCGAAGACACTCCTGAGGTCATCCAGCCAGACCTCACCGCCTGCATCGCTGGCAAGCCAGCTCCCACACAGAATGAGTCAC
>JBILYW010000116.1:0-7938 GCA_044377555.1 Pseudomonas sp. | reverse complement strand
CTGCAGCTCAAGGCTCAAGGCGTTGGTGGCCTGGGGGCGGTTAAGGCGCAGCAGGGCCACGCCCTGGGCCGGGAATTCAAGCAATACCGGCGCGGCAGATGGGTCTGACATGGGGTTCCTCATTAACAGGGGCTGTGACCACAGCGTGCGCTGGATTGTTGCGTTCACCCGGTCGGGCTTCATCGTCCGTTCAGACGACGAGCAGCCCCCGAATTGTCCCTAGAGTGGCTCCATCAGTAGAAAAGGAGCACGTCATGGGCCAACTCTCAGGGCTGGACTACAGCGGTAAGGTGGTGCTGGTCACCGGCGGCACCAAAGGCATCGGCGCAGGCATTGCCAAAAGCTTTCTGGAGGCCGGTGCGCAGGTGATTGTGTGCGGCAGGGCAGCGCCTGAGGTGTTGCCCCGGGCGGGTTCGGCGCAGGCGATTTTCATGGCCTGCGACGTGCGCGACCTGGATTCGCTCAAAGCCTTGTTCGACGGTATTCGCGCCGACTTCGGTCGCCTCGATGTGGTGATCAACAATGCGGGCGGCAGCCCTTCGGCCGATGCCGGAAGCGCTTCGCCACGTTTTCACGAAGGCATTATCCGCCTCAACCTCATCGCCCCCCTGAATGTCGCGCAACAGGCCAACGCCCTGATGCAGCAGCAGGCCGAGGGCGGTTGCATTGTGTTTATCGGCAGCATCAGCGCCTTGCGTGCATCCCCCGGGACCGCCGCCTATGGCGCGGCCAAGGCCGGGGTCCTGGCCCTGGTGCAGTCGCTGGCCGTGGAATGGGCACCCAAGGTGCGCGTCGTCGCGGTCAGCCCGGGACTGGTACGCACCGAGCAATCCCATCTGCATTACGGCGACGAGAACGGCGTCGCCGCGGTCAGCGCCGGCATTCCCGCAGGGCGCATGGCGCTGCCGGAGGATATCGGCAACGCCTGTCTGTTTATCGCCTCGCCCATGGCGGGCTATGCCAGCGGCTGCAACCTGCTGTTGCACGGCGGCGGCGAACGTCCGGCATTTTTGGGTGCAGCGCAGAGCGCGGCGCACTGATCGACCTTCAGCGGCGACCAGTGGGTTGCCGCTCTCAACACGCAGGAGACGAACTTGGCTGATTCTCAATTGCTAACCGACGTGCGCGCCCTGGTGGGGCGTGAATATGGTCGCGTCTACGCCTGGGACGAAGTCAACGCCCCGATGATCCGCCAATGGTGCGAGATCATGGGCGTCGACAACCCGCTCTATACCGATGCGGCTTTTGCCGCCAACAGCGCGCAAGACGGGCTGGTGGCGCCGCCTGCGATGTTGCAGGTGTGGTGCATGGAAGGCTTCCATCTGAACAACTACGCACCGGGCTCGACCACCGAAAACCCGTATGAAGTGCTCAAGCTGATCGAGTCTTACGGCTACCCGTCCGTGGTCGCGGTCAACTCCGAGCTGACCTTCAACCGCAACCTGCGGCCCGGTGAAAAGCTCTACTACACCACCCGCCTGGATTCGGTGGGCGACGAAAAAACCACCGGTCTGGGCACCGGGTTTTTCGTCACCCTGGTGATGAGCTATTTCGTTGAGCACAAAAGTGGCGACGAAGCCGTGGGCGAGTTGCTGTTCCGTGTCTTCAAGTTCCGCCCGGCCAAAAACCACAGCGCCGAAGCGGCACCGGCCAAGGTCGAGGCTGCCCCGGCGGTCAAGCGTCCCAAGCCGGGCATGAGCGACGACACACGGTTTTTCTGGGAAGGCTGCGATGCCGGCAAGCTGCTGATCCAGCGCTGCACCCAATGCCAGACCCTGCGCCATCCACCGGCGCCGGTGTGTATCGAGTGCCACTCGTTCGATTGGGACAGCGTGCAGGCCAGCGGCCGCGCCAGCCTGTATTCGTTCGTGATCATGCATTACCCCGAAGTCGCGCCGTTCGACCATCCCAACCCGATCGGCCTGATCGAGCTGGAGGAGGGCGTGCGTCTGGTGGCAGGGTTGGTGGGCGTCAAGCGTGAAGAACTGAACATTGGCCAGCCATTGCAGCTGGAGTTCCAGACCTTCGACGGCGAGCTGACATTGCCGATGTTCCGGCCTGTGATCGCATAAGGAAGCCAGCATGGATTTCGAATTTACCGAAGACCAGGTCGCTATCGCTGAAATGGCCGGCAGTGTGTTTGCCGACTATTGCACCGATGACCGCTTGCGCCAGTTCGATACCAGCGAACAGGCCTTTATGGAACCGCTGTGGCAACTGTGCGTGGAAACCGGCCTGCAAGCCCTGGCCATCCCTGAAGCCCAGGGCGGCAGCGGGCTGGGCATGACCGAGTTGATGCGGGTGCTGGAGGCTCAAGGCCGGGCGCTGGGCCAGGTACCGTTGTGGCGCCATCAACTGGCGGCCGCCACCCTGGCGCAGTTTGCCGATCCGTCCTTGAAGGCGTGGGCGGTAGAAGCCGCAGCCGGCAGGGCAATGCTCAGCCTGGATCTGAGCGGCCAGAACAACGCCCAGGGCATTGAGTTGCACGCCGTCGCGGCTGACGGTGGGTGGCGCGTCGATGGCCGGGTTGCTGCTCTGGCCCTGGCCGAGCAGTCACAGGCGGCCTTGCTGCTGGTGACGGCCGAGGGGCAGCCCCGTCTGGCTCTGGTCGAACTGGCAAACCAGGCGATCGAGCACGTGCCGGGCCGCATGACCCACGGCGAAGCGATTGCAGATTTACGCATCACCGCGCTGCACATCACCCCTGAACAACTGCTCCCGGCATCTGTCCTCAGCTGGCTGGAGCCACGCGCCATCGCCTCGCTGGCAGCGCTGCAGCTGGGGGTCAGTACCGAGCAAATCCGTCGCACCGTGGAGTACGTCACTGAGCGTCGCCAGTTCGAACGCAGCATCGGCAGCTTCCAGGCCGTGCAGATGAGCATGGCCAACGCCCATATCGCCCTCGAAGCCTTGCGCAGCTGCCTGTGGCAGTTGTGCTACCGCCTGGACGCCGGCTTGCCTGCACCGAGCGAAGCCCTGGCCACGGCCTGGCAGGCCTGTGAAGCGGGGCACCTGATCGGGCACAACGCCCAGCACGTACACGGCGGTATCGGCGTCGACCTGACGTACCCGATGCATCGCTTTCTCTACTGGAGCCGCGCTTTGGGCTGTGCCCTGGGTGGATCGGCAGCAAGCCTGGAACGCCTCGGCGACTGGCTGAGCCATAACGACAAGCTGGGATGGAAATATGACCTTGCAGAACACCAAGCGCTTTGACGACGTGCGCCCCGGCGAAACCCTGCCGGAGCTGGCGATCCCGATCACCGTGGGCCTGGTCACCGGCGGCGCTATCGCCACCCGCGACTATTTCCCCGGCCACCATGACCTGAACGCGGCCCAGGCACTGGGCTCGCCGCACATTTTCATGAACATCCTCACCACCAACGGGCTGGTGCAGCGTTATGTCGAAAACTGGGCCGGCCCCGAGGCACGTTTTGCCTCGTTGAAGATCAAGCTCGGCGCGCCGAATTACCCCGGCGACTGCATGACCTTCAATGGCGCGGTTACTGGCCAGGACGCCGCCACCCGCACGGTGGAAATCACCCTCAGCGGCAAAAATTCCATGGGCAACCACGTGACCGGTACGGTCGCGCTGGTTCTGCCCTGATAGCGGGAGACAGCACACATGACGCAATCGTCACTTTCCGGCAGCGCGGCCATTGTTGGCCTGGGCGCGACCGAATTCTCCAAGAACTCCGGCCGTACCGAACTGCGCCTGGCGCTGGAAGCCACGCTGGCGGCGTTGAAAGACGCCGGTATCGACCCGTCCGAGGTTGAGGGTTTCAGCTCGTATTCGGTGGATAAAGTCCCGGAATACGAAATCGCCCGCTTGCTGGGTTGCAAGGACGTCAAATTCTTCTCCCAGGTGCCCCACGGTGGTGGCGCAGCCTGTGCACCGATCATGCACGCGGCCATGGCCGTGGCGACCGGTGTGGCCAAAGTGGTGGTGGTGTACCGCGCCATGAACGAGCGCTCGTGGTATCGCTTCGGCAGCGGCAGTTACGGCTTTGCCTCGACCCCGATCTTCGAGAACGTCAACTACGGCTGGTACATGCCCCACGGCCTGCACACCCCGGCCTCATGGGTTGGCATGTTTGCCCAGCGCTACATGCACACCTATGGCGCCACTTCTGAAGACTTCGGTCGTGTGGCAGTGGCCGTGCGTGATTTTGCCGCCACCAACCCGGCGGCGTTCTTCTACGGCAAGCCGATCACCCTGGAAGAACACCAGGCTTCGCGCTGGATCTGCGAGCCGCTGCACTTGCTCGATTGCTGTCAGGAATCCGATGGTGCGGTGGCGATGGTGATTACCTCGGCCGAGCGCGCCAAGGACCTGCGCCAGAAGCCGGTGATGATCAAGGCCGGCTCCCAGGGGATCACCTCGGGCCAGCAGATCATGACCTCGTTCTACCGTGACGACATCACCGGCCTGCCGGAAATGGGTGTGGTTGCCAAAGAGCTGTATCGCCAGTCGGGCCTGGGCCCCGAGGCGCTGCAAACCGCCGTGATTTACGACCACTTCACCCCGTTTGTGCTGCCGCAACTCGAAGAATTCGGCCTGTGCGAACGAGGCGAAGCCAAGGAGTTCATCCGCGCCGGGCACCATGCACGCGGCGGCAAGTTCCCGATCAATACCCACGGCGGGCAGTTGGGCGAGGCCTATATCCACGGCATGAATGGTGTGGCTGAAGCCGTACGCCAGGTACGCGGCAGCGCGGTCAACCAGGTCGAGAACGTGGAAAACGTGCTGGTGACTGCCGGTACCGGTGTGCCTACCAGCGGCCTGATTCTGGGAGCAGCCTGACATGTTCGTCGACCTCACGCCCGAACAGCACGCCCTGCGCCTCAAGGTGCGGGACTACTTCCAAAACCTGATGACCCCGCAGCTGCGTGAGCAATTGCGGGGCAAAGAGGGCGGCGAACTGTACCGCGACACCATCCGCCAGATGGGCCGCGACGGCTGGCTGGCGGTGGGCTGGCCCAAGGAACACGGCGGTCAGGGCTACGGCCCCACCGAGCAATTCATCTTCTTCGAAGAAGCCAACATTGCCGGGGCACCGCTGCCGTTTGTGACCATCAGTACCGTTGGGCCGGCGCTGATGGCCCACGGTACCGAACTGCAAAAGGCCAAATTCTTGCCGGGCATTGCTGCGGGCGAAATCATCTTCGCCATCGGCTATTCCGAGCAGGATGCCGGCAGTGACCTGGCGGTGCTCAAAACCACGGCCCGCCTCGAAGGGGACGGGTTTGTGGTCAATGGCAGCAAGCTCTGGACCTCGGGCGCCGAGTCGGCCGATTACATCTGGCTGGCTGCGCGCACCGACCCGGAGCGACCACGGCACAAGGGTGTGTCGATCCTGATTCTCGACACCCGGGCGCCAGGTTTCTCGACCACGGTGATCCCGACCACCAGCAACCCGACCGCGGCTACTTATTACGACAACGTGCGAGTGCCGGCAGAGATGCTGGTGGGCGAGTTGCATGGCGGCTGGAAGTTGATCACTGCGCAACTGAACCACGAACGTCTGGGCCTGGGCGCCTGGTCGGACAAGGTCGTCGGTCTGTTTGGCCGGGTGCTGGCGTGGGCCAGGGCGGCGGATGAAAACGGCGTTCGCGCTACTGACAAAGCCTGGGTACGCGCCGGTCTGGCGCAGTGCTACGCGCGGCTTGAAGCCATGCGCCTGATCAACCTGCGCATTGCGGCCGACCTTGAGCGTGAGCGCATGGATGTGGCGCTGGCCTCGACCACCAAAGTGTACGGCTCGGAATCGGCGATCGAGATTTTGCGGGTGTTGAGCAACATCGTCGGGGCCAATGGCCTGGTGCGTGGCGGTTCGGCGGCGTCGTTGCTGCAAGGGGATCTGGAGTACGAAGTCCGCGCCTCGGTGACCCTGACCTTTGGTGGCGGCACCAACGAAATCCAGCGCGAGTTGATTGCCCAGTTCGGCTTGGGCATGCCGCGTACCCAGCGCTAACCATCGACCGCATGAGGTTTTACGTAGCAGCAGACGAGTAAAACGAGGCCGCGTTCGGCTGCGAAGCGGCCGCAAAACCATTCAACACGGTGTTTCAGATACATCGAGTGTGCAGGGTTGACGAGGACTTCGTCCCCGGACGCAGCCTCGCGGAGCTCGGCAGCTGCTACGGGGATCTTCATTTACAGGTGAAATAACATGAACGCGATTGACCAGTTCAGAGAGCAAACCCGCGCTTGGCTTGAAGCCAATTGCCCGCCGTCGCAGCGCAAGGCCATCCCTGAAGGCGAGTTGGTGTGGGGCGCGAACGATGTCGAGTTTCCCAATGCAGACGCCCGGCTGTGGTTTGAGCGCATGCGCGACAAAGGCTGGTTCTGCCCGGACTGGCCAGCCGAATACGGCGGCGCCGGCCTGAGCGCCGAATACAACGCCGTGCTGGAAAGCGAACTGCGCCGCCTCAAGTGCCGCCCGCCGCAAATCAACCTGGGCATCTGGATGCTGGGCCCGGTGCTGCTGGAGTTCGGTACCGAAGAGCAGAAGAAAAACCTGCTGACTCCGATGACACGCGGTGAAGTGCGCTGGTGCCAGGGTTTCTCCGAGCCCAATGCGGGGTCTGATCTGGCCAGCCTGAAAACCACGGCCCGGGATGCTGGCGATCATTTTGTGGTCGACGGGAGCAAGATCTGGACCTCTTACGGCGACAAGTCGGACTGGATGTACGCCCTGGTGCGCACCGACCCAAAAGCCGGCAAGCACGCGGGTATCAGCCTGATCGTGCTGGACATGAAAAGCCCCGGTGTCAGCGTGGCGCCGATTGATCTGATCAGCGGTAAATCCGCCTTCTGCCAGGTGTTTTTCGATAGCGTCAAAGTGCCTAAAAGCCAGCTGATTGGCCCGCTGCACGGTGGCTGGAACCTGGCCAAGCGCCTGTTGCAGCACGAACGCAAGGCTATGTCCAAATTCGGCGAATTCAGCCTGCCGACCCACTTCCACCTGTTGCCGCTGGTCAGCCAGTACCTGCCCGAGCCTGTGGGGCAGGGCGAGCAAGCACTGGTGGCGCGGGCCGTCGCCAGTGCCATGAACGAACACAGCTACAACCTGACCGTGCAACGCATGGGCGAAGAAGCCCGCGCCGGGCAAGACGTCAGCGGGCTGATGTCGATCATGAAACTGGTGCACACCGAACAGGAACGCGACAAGTTCGAAGTGCTGCTGGACGTCATGGGTTATCACGCGCTGGGCTGGGACAAGGGCGCTTTCAGCCCCCAGGAGCAGGCCATCACCCGCGGCTGGCTAAACAGTTTTGCCCTGACGATCTCTGGCGGCGCGTCAGAAATCCAGCTCAACGTGATCGCCAAGCGGGTCCTCGGCCTGCCTGACGTGAAGTAAGGAAACCCACCATGAACCTGCTCTATAACGAAGATCAACGGATGCTGGCCGACAGTGCCCGCGAGTTTCTGGCGGCGCGCAGCCCGGTGGCCCACCAGCGTGCCTTGCGCGATGAACCCCAGGCCAACGGCTTTGACACCCGGCTGTGGCAAGACGCCGTGGCGTTGGGCTGGAGCGCGATTCCGTTCCCCGAAAACCTCGGCGGGCTGGACTTCGGCTGCATGGGCCTGGGCCCGATTTTTGAGTCCATCGGCTGCAACCTCAGCGCCTCACCGCTGCTCTCCAGCGTGGTGCTCAGCGGCTCTTTGCTGCACCTGCAAGGCAATGCGCAGCAGCAGGATCGCTGGCTGTCGGCGGCCATCAGTGGCGAGCGCCGCCTGGCGCTGGCCCTGGACGAACGACCACGGCACAACCCGGCACAGGTGACCTTGCACGCCGTGCCCGAGGGCGATGGCTACAGCCTGAGCGGTGACAAGTATTTCGTCATTGACGGGGTGGGTGCCGACGGTTTTCTGGTGGCGGCGCACACGGACGCCACGCTGTCATCCGGGGCGGGCATCAGCCTGTTTCTGGT